>JASFLL010000392.1:0-3003 GCA_050118115.1 Thioalkalispiraceae bacterium | reverse complement strand
AGCATCTGGTTAGCAACCTGCTCCTCAATGGCCTGCTCGGCATCAACAGCAGTTTGCCTGCTCATCAGGAAACTCACGATCACCACTGGAATGACTGCCAGGCAAATTGAGACGATCAGAATCTTCGTTTTTATACTTTCGAGAAAACGCATGGGCCACCTTCTGCATAATATTTATTCAATGCGAACATCCCCTATTTCTTCAGTAGGGTTATTCCTGAATCGGCTGGAAGGAGGAAGAACTTTAGTTGTGTTGTTCTGATAAGTGCACTTATTTGAACACGGGATGATAAGGGGCATCGCGTGTCTTATCGTGAATATGCATACGGTATTCGACAAAATCGTCCTTGTTATCAAAATGCAGAAATGGATTACCCTCAATTTGATCCAAGAGTGACGTTGTTGGCGCAATCGAGTAGTTATGTCCCGGTAAAATTTGTGTGTTTCCAGGCAGATCATGCTCAATTTTCTGTAGAGTACTATACATAACTTCGGGATCACCGCCATTCAGATCGCAGCGACCACATCCATAGACAAACATGGTATCTCCCGTGATCAGGTCATTACCGAGGTGATAACAGGCTGAACCGGGGGTATGGCCCGGGGTATGTAACATCTGAATCTCGGTATCACCCAGCTTGATGATATCTCCTCCATGATGGAGAGTAGGCAAATCCAGGTGCTTGCCCCAGAATTCTGCCTCTGCCCTGGAAAGGTGTAACTGGGCATCGTAGTGGGCCAGGATTTGTTCGATTCCATTGATATGGTCATGATGACTGTGGGTCAGCAGGATATCCGTGATCGTCACACCCAGGGCCTCTGCCTCCTTAAGAATGGTCGGGACGTCCCAGGCCGGATCGACTACGGCTGCTCGACCACTTTTGAGGTCCTGAATCAGGTAAATGAAATTCTCCATCGGGCCTAATTCCATGCTTACTATTTTATAGGGTTTGTCGCTCATAATATCGGCCTCGGTTTAAGTGTGATGGGGAAACTGAGCTGGTACACTTTAACTATTGTATGCACAACTACAGGTAATTCAATGGAACCGGAATTCTGGCACCAGCGCTGGTATGAAAATAAGATTGGTTTTCACCTTGACGAGGTCAACCCTTATCTCGTGAAGCATTGGGGGGATCTCGGAGTGGCGCCCGGTGCCACGGTGTTTGTACCTCTGTGTGGGAAAAGCCTGGACATGCGTTGGTTAGCAGAGCATGGCTATCAGGTGGAAGCCGTGGAAATTTCGGAGATCGCCATTGAGCAATTTTTTGAAGAGCAAGGTATGGCTGCCGAGCGACAAATTCTGGATGACTGGGTGGTATATCAGGCAGACAGTATTCGTATCTGGTGTGGAGACTTTTTTAAATTTCCCTCCCAGCAACTGAATCGGCCTGAACTGAAGTCTATAGAGGCCATTTACGACAGGGCAGCCCTGATAGCGTTACCTGAGCTGATGCGTTCCACATATGTCAGAAAGCTGCTTGAGATAACCAGTGTGGTCCCGCAGCTCCTGATTACCCTGGAATATAACCAGAGTCAGATGACCGGGCCCCCATTTTCCGTCTCTTCTAAAGAAGTAAATGAACTTTACCGGGACAGCTATGGCGAAATACCGGGACCCATTGAGCGTACCGATGTGCTGGCCGAGGATGGCCGGTTCGCAGAACGAGGACTTGGCGAGCTTTTTGAGAATATATATTTACTGCAACTACCGAAAAAATAAGGATTTGATCGGTTATTTAAACCAATCCACAAAATAACCGATAAAAATAAAGATAGTGAAAAAAATATTTCTGGGGACGTATTTGAAAAGGTTTAGATTTCAGCGCGGCTTGTTATTGTCACTGGTAATGCTTTTTGCCGGTAGCCAGCCGGTGTTGGCGGCAAAATTCTTTGTCTATCAACTTCCTGATGGTTCCAGAGTGATTAGTGATCGCCCTATCCATAAACGTACACACAAGCTGGTGACCAGCCGTCGCCAGGTAGAAGGTACCGGGCAGCTGGCCGCCAAGCGATACAAGAAGCGACCCAAAAAACTGGATAAGTATGAGACACTTATCGATGAAGTAGCACACCGTTATAGCGTGGATGTAGCGCTGGTTAAGGCGGTCATCCATACCGAATCCTATTTCAATAATAAGGCTACCTCTCACGCAGGGGCCGCGGGCCTGATGCAATTGATGCCGGCGACAGCCAGGTTATATGGTGTCAGTAGCCGTGATATTCATGATCCCATGTCCAATCTGGAAGCGGGAGTGAAGCACCTTCGTTACCTGCTAAAAAAGTATCCGGGTAATATCAAGTATGCCCTGGCAGCGTACAATGCCGGCGAGAAAGCCGTGTATTATTACAACGGCGTTCCACCCTATAAGGAAACCCGTAACTACGTGCAGAAAGTGCTGCATTATCGGGACTACTACCGGACCATCAATTGATCAGTACGTTCTCTCCGTAAAATTATTTTAAACAGAATAGTTGTATTCCCGTTTGACGTGATTAAGATCAGGTTATGCCTGAGAACCAGATATCCACTGTTTCAAGTCAACAAAATAGCGGGACGATCCGCAGGATCCTGCATATTGATATGGACGCCTTTTACGCTTCTATTGAAGAACGCGAGAATCCTGGGCTTAAAGGCAAACCTGTCGTAGTGGGCGGTACAGCCGAGGGGCGAGGGGTCGTTTCGGCAGCGAATTACATGGCGAGAAAATTTGGTATTCATAGTGCCATGCCCATGATTCAGGCACTGCGTCGCTGTGATCACCTGGTTCGTTTACCTGTAAGAATGGATCTCTATGCGCAGGTGTCACACCAGATTCGGGATATTTTCTATCGTTATACTCCATTAGTGCAGCCTTTAGCTCTGGATGAGGCATTTCTAGATGTGACGGCCAGTGAAAAGTTGTTTGGCAGTGCTGAAGTTATTGGACGTCGTATCTGCGATGAGATTAAAAACGAACTGGATCTGGTCGCTTCAGTCGGTATTGCACCGAGCAAGTTTGTC
>JASFLL010000391.1:0-3008 GCA_050118115.1 Thioalkalispiraceae bacterium | reverse complement strand
AAACTCGTCCTTGCTCGGCAACATTTGCCTTGTCAGTTTCCACTTGAGCAATGCGAGACAAGCCAATTTTTTTAATTAATTCTCCGTAAAGAGCACGACATGCCTGAAGGCGGTCAAGCCTCTCCTCGGCACCATCTCACATTGTTGGCTCACATTGCTGAAAACATATTTATTCTAACATTTATTCCCATGGCGTGGTTTCAGTCCGGAGTCAAACACCGCTATTTTCTGATTCATTGTGGTAGCAGTAATGCCAGTATCGCATAAACCAGGATACTCAGGATAATTCCCAGGCTAAAAATCGACAGGTGACCGTAGCGTCTCGCCATGGGCACCAGTTCATGTAATGACACAAAGATCATGGCACCTGCAGCAAAACTCAGAAAGAAAGGTATCAGGGCTGAACTTAAATAAGCGGCAAACAGTCCCAGTGCGGCACCGGCCGGTTCGGCCAGGCCCGATATGAATGCGGCCTTATACAGAAATCCCCTGTCTTTAAGACTGACTGCCGGCACCGCGATGGCAAACTCTTCCGGTATGTTATGCAGTGCAATGGCCAGCGCTACAAAGACCCCCAGCGACGGTGAAGTCAGAAATGAATTGGCCATGGCAAATCCTTCGGGGATATCGTGCAGGATCAAACCAAACGCAACCAGATAGGCGCTTCTGATTAAATGCGCATTAAAGCGACCTCTCTCTTTAAATAGATGAGTATGTGGGATTAACCAGTGCAACAAGGCAATCAGCACGGCACCACTGGTGAGTGCAACCAGTACCTGGTTGATACTACTGGTTGCGATTGCGGCCGGAATCAGTTCAAATACGGAGATCAACAACATGATGCCGGTGGAAAAACCAATCCCAACTGCAATGGAACGCGGGCTTCGGGTTAGATGGACCGCGAGTGCTACCCCTATCAAGGTCGTCATTCCCGACAGCAGGGCCAGTATGGCAATCAATGCATACGGATTTTGCATTATTTGCTGACCAGGTCAGCGATCACGTCTGTAATAACACCCTCTTTTTGGATATGCTGAATGCCGGCCGCCTCCAGTTCGGCAACGAATCGATCACCGAAATCACCTGCCACGACAATTTGTACACCCAGTTGTTGAAGAGCGTGCGCGGCCTTTGGCCCGGCGCCGCGTTCGGCCTCGGCACCGGGATTGGCAAACACCTGCTGCAGTGTGCCGCTGTCATCATAGAGTAAATAATAAGCCGCTCGCGCGGCGTGTTGTGAAACCTGTGCATCAGGTTTTTTGCTCTCGCTGGCAATCGCAATTTTCATGGTGGTATCCTTTTTACAATGAATTGCTAATCAGTGTGATGATAAAATTTTTCAGCTTTCCCCATTGCAAGACCGGTGATAATTGAAAATAAAAGTAAATAAACCGTAAGCACCAGCGTATAGGTCAGACCGAAATAATGAATTAACATGGGTAGCAATGGCAACTTGATGGCACGGCTGTACAAAAATGCCGCGGCCAGCGATGTCTTCATGCCCTTCTCCCTGAGATCTCTGAGTAAGGCATACCAGGGATAGACTGGTCCCGTCGACAAGACACCTGCGATGACAGCGGTAAGCCAGCCTTTTATGCCGGATTGTTTGCCCAGGTACTTCTTCACCCTTTCCGGCGCCAGCAATAGGTTGATAATAAAAATCAACCCCAGCACGATCAACAGTGCGGGTAAGACTTTATCCAGCATATGCACAAAAGAGGTCATGGCGTTTACAGCCAGTTGATCATTTATCGAAAACGTTAAACCATAGATCAATAAAACGATGGCCAGGAAAATCCATCCGCCAACACCATGTTTTTTACTTGGTTGCTGTTTTTTTGGCATCGCGGGTTAACTCAAAAACTGAACGGTATAAACGGTGAATATGGCCAGCACGATCGATAACAAATAGCTGATCAGGTTGCGATAAAGCGCAAACTGTTTACCCAGCATCAACGCTTCTGCCGGCAACTGCACCACGCCCACGGTCACCCAGCTTGCAATCAGGGCCGTCACCGCAAATAAACTAACCCCTGAAGAAATCAATTCACCGCCAAGCATGTAACTGACCAGCGGATGACCGGCCGCCACTCCGCCAATGGTCGAACCAGTCAGTGCATCGAGCAGGTTGTTTTTGCCAAACAATTCACTCGATAGTTGTTTAGGAAAAATTTCTATGACCAAACTGGTTAACAGCAACATGCCAAAGATGACTGGCAAAATTCCCAGAAATGAACGGAGCGTTTTGTTTACGCTCCTGATTAATTTATCACGCATCGTTAACCCTGCACTTGTTGAGTTAGATCATATATCTTTTCATCGAATGCTATACTATTAAAATAACAAATAAATTCCCACAAGACCTGAACCATACGCGACTGGATTTATCATGGAAACACTCTACTGGATTATTGGCAGCAGTTTACTCATGAGTGCCATCGCCATGGTCGGCAGTGTTACCCTGTTGCTCAAAGAATCGACCTTACAACGCCTGCTGCTGCCACTGGTGGCTTTCGCCGCTGGTTCATTAATAGGTGGTGCGTTTTTTCATATGATTCCGGCCGGACTCCACGCCTTTGGTAACAACACCTGGTTTTATGTCTGGCTATTGCTGGGCTTTTGTGTGTTTTTCGCCCTGGAGCAATTCCTGCACTGGCACCATTGTCATCGTGCGCAGACCAGTTGCAAACAACCACTGACCTATCTAATCCTGTTAGGAGATGGTCTGCATAATTTTATCGGTGGCCTTGCCATCGCCGGCACCTTTTTAATCGATATCCGCCTGGGTATCATGGCCTGGCTGGCCGCTGCTGCGCATGAAATACCGCAGGAACTGGGTGATTTTGGTGTATTGGTACATGGCGGCTGGGAAAAAGGCAAGGCACTGCTGTTCAATGTCTTGTCCGCCCTGACCTTCCTGCTGGGTGGGCTGGTGACATACTCCTTCTCTTTCAATTACGATATATCGTTTTTGATCCCGTTTGCGGCAGGTAACTTTATCTACATTG
>JASFLL010000390.1:0-3021 GCA_050118115.1 Thioalkalispiraceae bacterium | reverse complement strand
CCTCCAGGCCCTTATATTTACCTGAACCGACCAGTAATCGGGAATGATATGCCTTGCCGGCAATCACGAGGGGCGTATCTTTATTCACGCTATCTGCTTGGGGGTTTATCATCGTCTTTCTCTAGCTCTCTTAATAATGGGTGTATCGCCACAAGGCCGACCACACTCACTGGATTCAACGTTTGACTGGGTGCTGGGATTGAATGCTTGTTTATCTGAAGCAGTGATTATACCTCAGCCGCCTCCTACTGCGTGGACGATCTCAATGGCGTCACCAGGCTGGAAAGTGTGGTGGGCATAGGTACTGCGTGGAACAATCTCCTCATTGACCTCCATGGCAATTCGCCTGCCAGCCAGGGCCATGGCCTCCACCAGCTTCTCCGCGGTGTAGCCCTCGGGCACGGTCTTTTTCTCACCATTTACAATAATGTCCATGGCGCATAGCCTACCTAGGGAATCTTATCGACGTCAACTTGCGGAGCGGTATTGGCTTTGCCATTATGGATGGTTGGGAGAGGAGAATTTTATGGAACAGGATTCATCCGAGTTTATACCGGCTGATCTGGCTGGTACGCTCGACGGGTTGTTTAGAGAAAGGGTGCAACAGACACCTGATAAAATAGCCTATACCTATTATGGCCGAAAACAAAAACAATGGATCGATTTAAGCTGGCAGCAAATGGCTGGCCTGGTAAGTCGTTGGCAGGCCTCACTGGCCAATACCGATCTGGAGAAATCTGATCGCATCGCGATCTGTGCCAAGAATTCCCCGGAATGGGTGATTGCCGATCAAGCCGCCCTGGGTATGGGTATGGTCGTCGTACCTTTATATATAGAAGACCGCCCGGATAATATTGCCTACGTGATCCAGGACTCCGGGGCCAGACTGCTGGTGATTCAAAATAACAAACACTGGCAAAACCTGATTGAGACCGCCCCCGATGCCCTTAAGGGAGTGGAACATGTCATCGTGATTGAGGGCGAAGTCGATGCGGACCTTGGGACGACGCCCGTTGATGAAGCAGGTCCACGTATCTGGACGCTGCAAGAATGGATGAACCACCCGCCCAAAGCATTACGTGAGCGTGGTGGTGATGGCGACGACCTGGCCACGATTGTCTACACCTCGGGCACGACAGGTAAACCCAAGGGCGTCATGCTCAGTCATAAAAATATACTGAGTATTGCTGAAAGTTCCGGAAGGGCGGTCCGCATTAAAAACCACCAAACCCTGCTCTCATTTTTGCCTTTATCGCATACTTTCGAGCGCACCTGCGGTTACTACATCCCAATGATGTGGGGCCTGCACATCACCTATGCCCGTTCCATCCAGCAACTGGCGGATGACCTGCTAAAAGTGAGACCCCATGTCCTGGTCTCAGTACCAAGAATTTTCGAGCGTGTTTATGAAGCCGTACAGACACAAATAAAAAAAGAATCCAGAATTAAACGCCATATCTGTAATCAGGCCATCAAAACCGGGTGGCGCAATTTCCTTGCCCAACAGGGCATGGGACACCGCGGCCCGGATCACCTGCTCTGGCCCGTTTTAAAGAAGAAGGTCGCTGATCAACTGCTGGCAAAGTTTGGCGGCAACCTGGAGATGGCGATCAGTGGTGGCGCGGCCTTACCCCCACCAGTCGCGCGGATGTTTCTGGGCATGGGTCTGAACCTGATTCAGGGTTACGGCATGACCGAAAGCAGCCCGGTGGTCAGCGCCAATCGACCAGAGGCCAATGATCCGACCAGTGTCGGGCAACCACTCCCCAATGTTGAGGTCCGTATCGGCGAAGATGATGAATTACAGGTGCGCAGCCCCGGCATAATGCTGGGTTACTGGAACAACCACAAGGCCACACGTGAAGTGATTACCAAAGACGGCTGGTTAAGAACCGGTGACAAGGCACGCATGGAAAACGGCATGATCTATATCACTGGTCGCATCAAGGACATCCTGGTCATGTCCAATGGTGAGAAAATCCCGCCGGTGGATATGGAAGATGCCATCACCCTGGACCCGATTTTTGACAACGCCGTCATCGTCGGCGAGGGCAAGCCCTTTTTGAGCGCGCTGGTGGTCCTCAACTCACAAAACTGGTTCATGCTGGCAAAAGCCCATGGGCTCGATCCTTTCAACCAGGACACGCTCAAGGACAGCAAGTTGCAAAAAACCCTGTTACAGCATATCGCTGAGGCCCTGCACGAGTTTCCCGGCTATGCCAAGGTACGGCGGGTACGAGCCCTGCTGGAGCCGTGGACAGTTGAAAATGGCCTGCTGACTCCTACACTTAAGACAAAACGGCAATTGATCGTCAAACGTTTCGAGAAAGAAATAGAAAGCATGTACGCCAACTAAACCGGGGTTCCACCAGCTGAAATGACACAAAGATGGCCAAATTGCGACATGCTTCAATGTTCATAACGCTGAACTAATTATCTTTTAGATTGCCCGTTAACAATATTGTTTCACCCTGGTCTTGCATAAAACGAAGACAAAAACATATGTGTCTGATCGCTTAACAACGGTATACAAAAATAAAATCAACAAGGAAAACCTTAATGAAACGATTTCTGAAATGGTTCTTTGGCATATTCTTTTTCCTGGTCATCGTCCTGGTCGCTGCCATCATCGCCCTGCCCTACATCATTAATCCGAACGACTACAAGGATGACATCATTGCCCAGCTGAAACCGTATATGCATGGACGTGATCTTAAAATTCCTGGCGACATCAAATTATCCATCTTCCCCTGGTTAGGCGTGGAAATGGGTGAAGTCGTGATCGGGAATGCCGAAGGCTTTGTACTGAAACCATTTATGACCATCAATAACTCCAAGGCACACATCCGCCTGCTGTCGCTGTTTTCTGATAAACCGGAAATCGGCTCGCTGGAATTCAGGAACGTAAAGGTCTATTTGCAACAGGATGCGGAAGGCAGGAATAACTGGTCAGACCTGCTGGCCCAGGCACCGCTGGAACACACATCCACTGGTGGCCTGATGAAAGTGGCAGATAAACCA
>JASFLL010000389.1:0-3025 GCA_050118115.1 Thioalkalispiraceae bacterium | reverse complement strand
GATATGCCGGAGTCAATAGGGCGCCTGTCTGCTTTTATGGGTAATGCCGGCGTGCTGATTCGTGCCTTTGTCTATGCCTCATTACTGGGGCGTGATGGCATGGTGCGTGTCGCCGAGTTTGCGACGTTGAATGCAAATTATATGATGGCGCGATTAAAACAGGCTGGATTTGAAATGGCCTTTAAGGATCGGCGTGCCACGCATGAATTTATTTTGACTCTCAAGAAACAGGCGAAAGAACTGCATGTATCGGCGATGGATTTTGCCAAGCGTTTGCTGGATTATAATTACCATGCACCAACCACCTATTTTCCATTGTTAGTGCCGGAATGTTTCCTGATCGAGCCGACTGAAACTGAAACCAGACAGGAGATGGACGGCTTCATTGATGCTATGATAAAAATCAACGATGAGGCGCAGTCCAATGCCGATCTGGTGACCACGGCGCCGCATACTTTACCGGTCAAGCGACTGGATGATGTGAAAGCTGCCAAAGAACTTGATTTAAGCTGGAATAACTAATTACAAAAAAATAAACAGGGATTGATTATGCCTAAACCCGGGGCCACCGGTATTATACGTATCATTCATGCATTTAAGTATTCGATGCAGGGAATCGGAGCAGCGCTTCGACATGAATCTGCCTTTCGACAGGAAGCGCTGCTATTCGTTGTTATGGTGCCCGCAGCTATCTGGCTGGGCCGAAACTGGCTTGATTACATTTTATTAATCGGCTGTCTTTTCCTGGTCCTGATCGTTGAATTACTGAATTCAGCCGTTGAGGCCGTGGTTGATAAGGTCAGTGAGGAATACACTGAGCTTGCCGGTCGTGCCAAGGACATGGGTTCGGCAGCGGTATTTATTGCCTTGGTTAATGTTATTTTTATCTGGGCGCTGATAGCCTACGATCGATTCATCACATAATGGGGAAAAATTAATGTCTGCACTGATTTGCGGTTCTTTCGCTTACGATACCATCATGGTCTTTCACGACCAGTTTAAAAACCATATCCTGCCCGATAAGGTCCACATCCTGAATGTCTCTTTTCTTGTCCCTGACATGCGTCGTGAGTTCGGCGGTTGTGCCGGTAATATCGCCTTTAATCTAAAAATGCTCGGTGGGGAGCCCCTGCCCATGGGTACTGTCGGTAACGACTTTGCGCCATATGCGAAGTGGATGGATGAACATGGTATCGATCGTAGTTACCTGAAAGAAATCAGTGAGACCTATACCGCCCAGGCTTTCATTACCACCGACAAGGACGATAACCAGATTACCGCCTTTCACCCCGGTGCCATGAATTTTGCCCATGAAAATGATATTCGCAATGCAAAAGGCGTTAAGGTTGGTATGGTCTCTCCCGATGGCCGTGACGGCATGTTACAACATGCTACACAGTTTGCTGAAGCCGGTATTCCATTCGTGTTTGATCCAGGCCAGGGTCTGCCCATGTTTAACGGTGAGGAATTAATTGACTTCATCGACAAGGCTACCTGGGTGGCCGCCAATGACTACGAGGCGCAACTGATCCAGGAGCGTACCGGTGAGTCCATTGAACAACTCAGCAAACGCGTTGATGCCTTTATCGTCACCCGCGGTGGCAAGGGCTCGGAAATTTTTACCGATGGTGATTGTATTGAAATCCCTAATGCTAAAACCGCGCAACTCAATGACCCGACCGGCTGTGGCGATGCCTATCGTGGTGGCTTGTTATATGGTTTATTAAATGAATTTGACTGGAAGACCACGGGTCGTATTGCCGCGTTAATGGGAGCCATCAAGATCGAATCAGCCGGCACCCAAAACCATAAACTCAGCATCGATGAAATCAAGCACCGCTTTAATGAAAACTACGGGTATGTTTACTAGTCATTAAGTTGCCGGATTACTTCGTCCAGTGATGTAATTGCTGGTTGGCAGACCTGCTTGTTACAAACATAGGCAGTGGTCACAGCAGTTGCCGGAGCTTTTGCTTTTAGATCTGGGTGATTGATTTCACTCTCATTATCGATATAAAACAGCATACGCCTGGGCGCGTAGTCGTTATTCAGTGTGTCTAACCAGGCTGATTCATCTTGTTCATTGCTGCGAATGATGATCAACTCAGTTGGATAGAGCTGCTCTTCCACGGCATCCAATAAAGCAGCATAAGCATAGGGGGCCTGGCTCATGGCCTGCCAGGCATTTTTAATGGTTCGTTCGGCAGCATCGCCATATTTAACTTCAGAGATCAGGTTGCCCAGTCGATTCAACGCCAGGGCGGCGATAGCATTGCCCGCCGGAATCGCCTCGTCGGCCATGGGTTTGGGGCGCTGGATCAGGTTTTCATGATCGTTGGCGGTAAAATAAAATCCACCCTGCTGTTTATCCTCGAACTGGTCCAATAAGGCGTCGGCCAGTTGTATAGCGAAAACCAGATAGTCTTCATTCCACCTGGCCTGCAGTAATTCCAGTAACGCATCCAGTAAAAACGCATAATCATCCAGATACGCCATCAGGTGTGATTTGCCGTCTTTATGGGTGGCCAGCAGACGACCGTCTTTAAACATTGTTTGCTGAATGAATTCAACAGCACGGGTTGCAGAATCAATGAATGCAGGTTGTTTTAAAAACCGGCCCGCCTGGGCCATACCCTTGATCATCAGTCCATTCCAGGAGGTGAGGATCTTTTCATCCCGGCCAGGTCGAATACGCTTTTCTCTCTCGGCGAGTAACTTTTTGCGTGCGGTCTCAATCAGGGCCTGTATTGCTGACACCTCCTGCCTCTGCTGTTTGGCGATGTCATCAATTGTTGTGTAGCGATGCAGGTGCCAGTGTCCTTCAAAATTCGCTTTACGATCCAGGCCGAATAAAGGCGCAACCACCTTGTATTCATCTTCATTGAGTACACCTGTAACTTGTTCCGGTGTCCAGACATAGAACTTGCCTTCTTCGCCTTCGGAGTCGGCATCCAGCGTCGAGTAATAACCGCCATCCGGTGATTGCATCTCATCGATGACCCATTGTGCGGTTTCATTGGCGATG
>JASFLL010000388.1:0-3026 GCA_050118115.1 Thioalkalispiraceae bacterium | reverse complement strand
GGCTGGTTTACTTATCTGGAAGAGGTGGGCGGTGTCACCGCCGTTTTGCCCTGTATGCTGCGCGGTAGCCAGCAGAGTATTAGCGAGCAGGGCATTGATATCGGGCGATTGTATAATCACCCTTCATTTTTCAATGAACTGAATTGCACAAGCCACGTAGTATCGCCTAACTGGATTCTGAATACAGAGTTTAACCAGACTCATACCGGTCAGGCGCAGCCCTGGGGCTACGACAATATGGATGAGATGTTTACGCAGATGCGCAAATGTATCGATACAGGCAGGGACAAGCAGTATATTTATACTTATTGGCCTGAGTTTGATCATCTCTCGCATGTGAATGGTAATCGAAGTGATGAGGTAGCAAAACACTACCTGCAATTACAATTAGCCACTGAAAATTTTCTCAGGGAAATTCGAGGTACAAACACGCTGGTAATCATTACAGCAGATCACGGTTTTATTGATACACGTCCGGACTGCTGTATTACCGTTAACGATCATCCGGAATTTCAACAATGCCTGGCCATGCCATTAAGTGGTGAACCTCGCATGGCTTATTGCTATCTGAAAGAAGGCAAACAGGACTTTTTTATTGATTATGTTAACAACCACTTTTCTGAGTACCTGGATTGTTTTCCGAGCCACCAGTTGCTGGAGGAAAACTGGTTTGGGCTAGGTGAGCCGCATCCTAAGCTGGCCAGTCGAATTGGGGACTACGCATTGTTAATGAAAAAAAACTATATCATTAAAGATTGGATAGAAAATGAGAAACCTTTTTTTCACTTTGGTGTCCATGGTGGTGTAAGTGAACTTGAAATGTATGTTCCATTAATTGTGTTGCCAGCGTAGGCGGAGGGATATCTGTTGACTTGCGAAATGTTAAATAACGTAAACTGAAATGATTGGGTCTAGATGATTTCGGTGTACGTTAGCAAGCCTGACTATACTGGCAAGACTTGAATTTGTTAGAAACATTAGAGTTAGGATGAAAAATGTTTAAGACAATTCAATGGCTTTGTATCTCGCTGACTCTTATAAGTGTCTCGGGGTACGGAATTGCCAAACCAGTTAAAAATATTGAGGCATTTGGTGTTTATGCCGTCGCCAAGAATGGATATGTGAAAGTCACTCCATATAATCATGTCGATAACTTTGTCGATTTTAAATACCTGAACGAAATCCCTTCCATATTACGCGGTTCTGATAAAGTAAAGTTTATCGTCTATAGTCAGAATTTTAAGGTCGGCAATTACCGCTTCGAAATCCGCCCGATACAGACCACGTTAACCATCAGACCTGTCAGCTTCAGTGTCCGGCCTCTCAGGCATAAAGGGATGTATGAACTCACCCTGGATAAAAATATCCAGGATGGAAACATGATACATATTTATGCTCCTGAGGTAGCAGGTTATCGCCTGGGGGCAGTCATGCTGGGTGACACTCAAAAAAAACTGGTTAACTACTTTAGCAATAAACAGAACAACAAGGCCTATGCCATGCATGCCTACCTGAAGGATGCACTGAAAGCCTACCCAGATAATAAAAAACTCTATGATCTGCTGGTTTACTGGCAAGATGCGGCCCGGCTTGAGAAAGATCTGAAGGACTACGGTTATGTTGATGAGAACTGGCGAAAATATAACAATGCAAAAAAACTTTATTTAAAGGCCAGTTACCTGCGCAGCATGCTTGGCGAAATCAATAGTTATTTAACTGAGCACCCTGACGGAAAAAAAGTAGCTGAAGCCAGACAGCGCAAAGAATTTGCCGAGAAAAAACTTAAGGAGTATGAGCCACTGTTATAGTTGAAACAAATGCCTCTACTATTAGAAAACACTTTTTAATCCAGAAATTCCACTTCGCCAGTAGCAAGCGAGTATTCAGCGCCCACGATTGTCAATTTACCTTTTTGAATCATCTGCTCAAGTAGCTGTGAACCATGTTGTAACTGGTTAGTCGAGGCAAGGATATTGGCACGAATCGCGCTCTCCAGGAGTTGTTCTGGTTGTTTTCGAAGCTCGGTCAGAAACAGGGGTTCAATGGTAGGTTTGATCCTGTTAACAATAGATAAAACATTGCTCGATTGTGATTCATCAGCGCCATTCAGTTCGTCGAGTGTTGCCATGACAGCACCACACATGGAATGGCCAAGCACAACCACAAGTTGGGTGCCGTAGCGTTCCACCGCAAATTCGACACTACCAATCTGTGAAGGGGCAACAATATTTCCTGCAACGCGGATGACGAATAAATCTCCCAGGCTTTGATCAAAGATAATTTCGGCAGGTACCCGTGAGTCAGAACAGCCGAGAATAACAGCAAAGGGGGCCTGGCCTTCAATGAAATTCGCCTGTAAAACCTGCTCAACGGGCGTCTCCACGCTGCGTTCACCGTTTACAAAGCGTCGATTACCTTTTTTAAGTTTTTTTATCGCTTCGTTTGCCGTAATCATTATTTTTTACTTCTCTATATATTATTCTAACGACTAAATTTTACCAAAATCAGGCTCCCAACAGGGGAAGGTGTTTTCGTCGATGGTAAGTAAGAGACAAATATATACAATATTTCAGTTCATCGACAGGTATTTTATCATTTTTGTTAAACACAATAGCCCGGTTACCTGAAAAATTGAATGTATCAGTATAAAGCTCCCGGAAAGTATCAACCAATTTTGTCTTGCAGTGAAAATACATAGCATACTGTTCAGGAGTCGATTTTTTCCAGTCAATTCTAATGGTGCTACCACCCGTAGCCAGGTAGCTGGGCTCGCCCCATTTCAGCGTCTCCTCCAGTTCGCCAATGTCATCGGATTCTTTCGCTGTATCGAGGATTAATTGTCGGAGGCGCACTAATTTCTTACGGACAGACTCCGGGTAATTGGCAAAGATTTCTGCAACTTGCGGATTGTTGATTTGATCCATACTGCAGTTCTCCTCTTGTCAGGTATGATGATCTTATATTGTTAATAACAACACCCCATATAAGAGTATGCCAAACATACCTGTATCTAGAAAATCAGCTAA
>JASFLL010000387.1:0-3039 GCA_050118115.1 Thioalkalispiraceae bacterium | reverse complement strand
ATAACCTCTCAAGACGCCCCTGACATTTATCTAAATTATTATAGTGCCTGAATTTGGAGAACCAGCTAGCCTGAACCCTGGGTTGCTCAGGATCCAGCTCCCAAGGATGCAAATAAAATACAAGAGGTTCACCCCGCCTGATAATTTTCTTGTAAAAAAAACGGCTCAACCAGTAAGGATACAACCGGAAATAACCGCCGCCAGCCACAGGAAGTGAATATTTAAAAAATCTATATGTTGTCAGGGGATATTCTGCAAGCCTGTTAGATTCTAAGGTTTCGAGAAAATAAGGCTTCGTCGGCGTTCCTGGTATACCATAATTATCATGGTAAACCGGAAATATACTTGAGTCATATTTAAAACCCGCATCGGCAAGCACATCAAGCGCCCATAAAGATTTCTTGGTGATCGAATAACTGGCCGCACGATATCCTTTGATGTCTTTTCCGGTAATATCTTCAAGTAACTTTTTTGATCTTATTGTTTCCTCGCGAAATACTTTAGGTGTTTGCTTATATATCAATTGATGGCTATAACCATGACTGGCCACCTCATGGCCACGCGAATCAATTTCCTTGACAATTCCAGGATAGCGGTCTGCGACCCACCCCAAAACAAAGAACGTTGCTTTTGCGTTATTAGAATCAAATATATCCAGTAGCAGCCTGGTATTTTTCTCGACTCTACTATCAATATTGTCCCAGTCTTTCACAGAGATACTTTTAGACAATGCAGCAACGTGAAAATAATCTTCGACATCAATTGTTAATGCATTCGTACATTTCATAATTTTCTCGCAAAGCTGTATTACCGCCTGGTTTTTAACGTAACACTAAATACCACAGAGCTTTATACATATTAAACTGATACTGTTTCGGCAAACACTGTCGCAACTCGAATTTTAAAACAAATAGATGACCAACCACAATCTATTGAATCATAATCAATGACGTTTAAGTTTCTGGCTTAACATTTTAATTTCTTTGTTAAGCGAAACCAGCTTTTCTTCATAAGTCTCGATTTTAACTTCTAGACGCTTTAATACGTGCTTCATCTCTTCTGCGTGACGATCTTGCTGATTTATAAAATTATTAATCTTGTCCTCGATTGTAGATATTGCAAGACGATTATTATCTCGCTCAACCCTCCTTGAAAGCGCCTCTTTTTCAGTACTTTTATAGCGCTCCTTATATGTTTTCCACTCTAATTCCTGAATAGCAATTTTTAGGATTTTTTCATTAACAATATTCGAATCCTCGGCATAGCCGCAGATAAGTGCGACATCACATAAAGCATTTATCAATCGAGGGATACCACCTGTATATTTGTATAAAACAGGCATTATTTTCTTGTCAAAAATTTCAGCCGTACAACCTGATACACTTAAGCGATGGTAAATGTATTCACGCATTTCTTCTTCATTAAGAGGACCTATATGAAAACGAAAACGGATACGTTGAGTTAATTGTTCAAGATGCGGCAAATCAAGCGTATCATTTAATTCTGGTTGCCCAACCAATATCAGATTCATTAGCTTTTCATTATTGGTTTCAAGATCAGTCAACAACCGAATTTCCTCGAGTAATTTTTCAGATAGATTTTGCGCCTCATCGATAATCAGAATAATCTTTTTGTTTTGCGCATATGTTTCGAGGAGATAATTATTGACCTGACTTAGAAGGGCCACTTTACTTTCGGCGTTTTCCTTGATACCAAATTCCCCCAACAACGCCTGCAAGAATTCGATTTCCGTAACATGGGTATGATAAATCCTTGCAATAATAGTATCGTCATCAAGCCCCAATAACAGTTTGCCAATTAGCGTTGTTTTCCCTGAGCCTACTTCACCAGTGATGACAGCAAAACCATCCCGGTTCAGAATTGCATATTCCATAAAAGTAATAGCCCGTGAATGAGCTTTACTCAAATACAGGAATTTCGGATCGGGAGTTAGGAGAAATGGCGGTTCAGTTAGCTTATAATAATCGAGATACATTATAGTTAAATTCTGCTCTGGTAACGTAATGACAACATGACTGTATTTTCCTCAATATCCTGGGCCTGCACGTTGCTTTCACGGACAAAATTTTCATATGATCCTATTAAATTCAGGTTTCGGCTCAACCTTTTTTCTGCAGTTAGTGTGATAGTGGTTTCAGTATTTTGCTGCCCAGTCACATAAAAATCCGTATCGAGTTTGAAAATATGTAACCTGTAATTTATATTCGAAGGCCTTCCATAAGCTATATCAAAAATACCACCTTTTACCTTCTGATCAAGAAGACTAGCTGGATCGACATAATCTTGATCAGAATACGTATAGCCAAGCGAAAACTGAAAATCAGTGCGACTATAATTATATGTCAACTGGGCTGCTTGGTTTACAAATAGATCGTTCGTCACAAATGTTGGAATTGCACTACCTTCAACTGCTGCCGCACCATTATCTACGGTTTCAGACAAATCAATTGAAATACTATTATTAGTGTTTATTTGCCTTCTTAATGTACCGCGTAATAGTTTATTTTTTATTTCTGTATCATCTTCGAAATTTATTATAATATTTCCGGCCTCAAGTGAATACTGTGTAGCTACCGAATCGCGGCTCAGCTTAATTGAATATCGCAAATCACTAAAATCATTATTACCAGCAAAGTCATAGGACAAGTCTTCATAGCTGCTATTCAGTGACAATGAAACCGAATCACTTAGTCTTCGTATCAAGGCTATTTTGAATAGATCGCTCCGGTAATCAGCAAGAGTTTGTTCCGCATAAAAATCGTTATATCGATATCCGAGTGTAAGGCTGTCCAGATCAGTAAAATGTATTATGACATTTGGGCCAGTTGACAAAAAACCTGTATCCTGTAGATTGTCAGGAGTCGCCACAGCAAAGGCATCAATTGCCTGTTGCCCATAATAACCATTAATATCCCAAGTTAAAGCGTTTTCAATCAGCCCCCAGTTACTTACCAAATTGAGGTTGGCATTTGTTTGATCTTCAAAAGTATCATCCTTGTAATCCAGATACTCAAGGTT
>JASFLL010000386.1:0-3043 GCA_050118115.1 Thioalkalispiraceae bacterium | reverse complement strand
CCCCACTAAACATCTGGGTGAGTCACCCCAGCAGTTAATAAAGTCTGCAAGCTTGGCGGGTACCGTATACTCACCCAGATGTTTAGTGGGGAAGGGCCTGTTCATCAGTTCGGTCAGATATGTGTTCTGGTTCTTATATAATTGTTCACGAATCACATCCAGGAAATTATCGGGCTTAACTTTTTTTATATCATGTATAAGCTGGCTCAGAAATTTTTGCGGGACCAGGAAGCCAATGCTGTTACCGGCAGTGGCAACATTGATGCCGATAACACTACCATCTTCAATAACCGAAGGGCCACCACTCATACCCGGGTTGAGGGCGCTGGAAAGCAAAATACGTTCATGCATGGTATCCTGGGTTATTCCATTATAGGTTCCTTCCACAATGGTCATGCCCAGGTCCAGCGGGTTACCGAGCGTATATATACGCATTCCTTTACTTAATACCTGGTCACTGATTTTCAGAAAAGGGGTATCGATTGCATCACCATCAAGCAGGGCAAGATCATGAATGACATCAAGGTGTAATAGTTCGGCGTTGTGCACCTTGCCGTCCTGGGTGACATATTCGATACGGTACTGTTTGGGTTCGAACACGTGTTTTGATACGACATGATAATTGGTCGCTATGGTTCCGTGGTCATCGATAAAAAATCCGCTACCAATCGTGGTTTTTGAACTGGTTGCTTTATCGACGATACGGATTTGCAATAAACGGTTCTGGTATTGTTTGAAGACGGCCTCGGTTGAGGCGTGGGCAAACTGGATATAAAGCTGGTTCACGGCCAGGGCCAGCACGATAAAACCGAACAACTTGCCTGCAAAACAGGTAAGCCTGGTCAAAGTATGAATATAAGCCCGGATCATTGTTTAATTAAATTAGCTTCTACCCAGTTTGTCCAGTAAACATTGCAGGGCCTTGCCGCGATGGCTAAGCGCATTCTTTTTTTCCGGAGGTAATTGTGCAGAAGTACAGTTTTCAGAAGGAACATAAAAAATCGGGTCGTAGCCAAAGCCGTTATCACCCTGTGGGGTATCGATGATCTCACCTTCCCAGGTACCCTGGCAGATCAGAGGGGTTGGGTCATTCTCATGTCGCATCAGTACCATCAGGCACTGAAAACGAGCCAGACGTGATGCCTTATCAAGAGCATTCAGTTGTTTTAGAAGTTTTTCAAGGTTATCTGCATCGCTGGCACCGACACCTGCATAACGGGCAGAGTATATACCTGGTGCGCCATTTAAGGCATCGACCTCAATACCTGAATCATCCGCCAGGGCTGGCAGACCCGTATGGTGTGCAGCATTGCGTGCCTTGAGAATGGCGTTTTCAACAAAGGTTAAACCCGTTTCCTCGATTTCAGGCACGTCGAAGTCTGATTGTGATACCACTTCGATATCCAGCTTTTCCAGCAGCTGATTGATTTCTCGAACCTTGCCAGGGTTGTTGCTGGCTAATACGATTTTTTTCACTGACCTTATCCCTGATGCTCATCAAGCAATGCCAGTGAGGTCTTTTGCTTTTCAATCAGGTGGGTAATGGCATCTTTGCCCAGGGCCAGCATGGCCTGTAATTCGTTTTCAGAAAAAGCGGCTCCTTCTGCGGTGCCCTGAATTTCAATAAAACCACCCTGGTCATTCATCACGATATTCATATCTGTTTCGCAGTTGGAGTCTTCGGGATAATCGAGATCAGAAACCGGCGTACCCTGATACACCCCAACAGAAATTGATGCGACGTGAGAGATTATCGGGTCTTCGCTGATCATGTTGTTATCGATCAGGTGCTGGATGGCATCGGCAAGCGCGACAAAACCGCCGGTAATGGAAGCGGTACGGGTACCCCCATCGGCCTGGATTACATCGCAATCGACGGTGATGGTATGTTCGCCCAGCTTCCTGAGATCAACCGCTGCGCGCAAAGACCGACCGATCAATCGCTGGATCTCCATGGTACGTCCACCCTGTTTACCGCGTGCCGCTTCGCGACCCATACGGCTGCCAGTTGAGCGTGGCAGCATGCCATATTCAGCTGTCACCCAGCCCTGCCCCGAGCCTTTTAAAAATCCGGGAACCCGTTCTTCGACACTGGCAGTGCAGAGTACTTTGGTATTACCAAACTCAACCAGCACCGATCCTTCAGCATGCATGGTATAACGACGGGTAAATTTTACTTCTCGAATCTGATCGGGGGCACGCCCACTCGGGCGAACAGATGCTGCACTGGACGAGGACATATTCTATTCCTTAAATATATATAGTATTTCGATGGGGGGTAAAGGATAACGGGACTAACGCCAAGATGCCAGTCAAGATTGCCTGGCTGTAGTTTTACATTTCGTCTTTGTAGAGTTTAAAGGTCTGTTCGATTACGTTAATTGCATCTTCCACCGGGTCAAGCTTGGTTGCATTTGAAACCTGTTCCTTGATATCGCTCTTGATTGCGCGGCCGACCAATTGCAGTGACATAATCTGAATGGCAACGGCGCTGGTATTATCACTGCTTGGATAGCTGGCATTTTCAGCATTCTCAGCCAGTTTATCGAGTGCGTCACCAAGTCGACCTTCCATGATTACAGCACCCATCTGCATATCATCGATGGGTTCCCATAAACCATCGGAACACAGCATGATGATATCACCCTGCTGTAGTGCAACTTCATTACTGACAGTCACATCAGGAACGTTATCACTCAGCCCGATACAGCGGGTCATGTAATTTTTCAACGGATGGGTCGAACGTTTGTCGTGACTGATATGGCCTCTTTGATAGAGTTTTTCTACAAACGAATGGTCTCGGGTCCGGTAGATGGGTACGCCACCTCTGAATAAATACAGTCGGCTATCACCCACATGTGACCACCAGGCCTTACCATCCTGAATTAAACATAAAACAGCTGTAGTACCAGGATTGACGGGAGGGTCCTGTAACTTGCCTTCATCGATCACAGCAAAATGAGCACGATGTAATGACTGTGTCATAAACTCTTTCGGATGCTTGATAGGAAGTTTTGCGTTCTGGAAGTCTTTGGCAATGGTA
>JASFLL010000385.1:0-3051 GCA_050118115.1 Thioalkalispiraceae bacterium | reverse complement strand
GCATTGAACAATTTTCAGCTTAATTTTTATATCTGCTGATTTTCCCTATCTGATCGTATTTCCAAGTACAGGTAAATATAGGGATCAAATAAGGCTGGCGTTACGCTTTGATGCCGGGCGAACTACATGAATACGACGATGACTTTAACTTAAGACACGGAACTAAAATAGCAACGCAAGCAAAATTAAATTTGCCTCTTTTGAATGAATCAATAAAAAAATGCGAAGAGAAATGAAAGATATTTCTTCCAAAAATTGAATTGTGTGAGATTTCTACTTGAAAAACAGCTTCAGGATTTGATCATCAATTGCCAGCCACATTGAGTAATTTAGAGATATCAGGGTTTCCCAAGAGCTTGAAACCTCGGAACTTGCTCCCTCACACACTGAAAAATATTAAACATACAAAACAAATGAGTAGCAGGAAAACCGTGCGAAGAGGGTAGGGTATTCCCTGCCTCACAATACGTACTTACCCCCACTCCATATAAGGCGGAGTAGGTGAAAAGTAGAGTATCTCCGAATATACGCTGGCCCGCAAAAAGCCAATGATGACTTCCAAATTAAAAGATGAGGAACGTGTGGATTAAATCACTGTAAAGCTACACGCGTTCCACCCTACCAAACCAAGTAAAGTCAAGGGGAAACTCGATGAAAATCATGACCCGAGGATTGGCTGCCACAGCGTTCTTTATGCTTCTCGTACCGTTCAGTGCGAGTGCTCAAGACAGTAGCATTTATGTCCAGTGCCCGAAAGGAACGATCCTTCACCCGGATACAGACGGATTACCGGGGGAGCCTGGTATTGTGTGTGATCACCTTTCTGCCGGCGACGGCATGGTGACCATGGCCGATGATCAGAGTAAAGAGCTGTACATCTTTGGCTTCTCACGGTTGGCGTTGCCGTCTGATATTCCGGGCGGAACGGCGCCCAGCCAGGATACCGGCGAATATCCAGGCTGGGTAATGGACAATGGCATGCTGGCGGCTAACGCCCCTGCAGCGACCATTGCGGTGGACGAGGACGACGAGGTCTTCCTCTCGTTGACAAACGTCGGCATGGCGATGCGGCCCGATCTGTTTGATCCCCACACCGTCCACTGGCACGGTTTCCCCAATGCATCTTCAGTATTTGATGGTGTACCTGACGCCTCGATCTCCATCGCCGGGGGCGCAACCTTGACGTACTACTATAACGCCAAGGATGCCGGCACTTACATGTATCACTGCCACGTCGAGGCCACCGAGCACATGCAGATGGGTATGCTTGGGAACCTGTTCGTGAGGCCCCGGCAGAACAAGCTTGCCGATGGAACTAATCCTTACATCGAATTTGCAAATAACGAGGCGAATGTCACAAACGGTGGACATACACCGGCACCTGCTATAGCTCCTACTGGCGAGGATGCGATTCATCACACCGGAGAAACATACGCGTATAACGACGGTGATAGCTCAACCCGCTACGACGTTGAGGTCCCTATCCAGATCGGTTCCTTCGACCCTGATTTCCACGATGCAAGTTTTGCCGTCCAGCCGCTGCCATTCGCTGCCATGCGTGACCGCTACTTCCTGTTGAATGGCCGGGGTTACCCGGATACCAGCCTTGACCCGCTACTGGAGCCGATGACGACTGTGGATCCGCTAGGTAAAACGCAGCCATCCCAACCGGTGAGCAGCTTGATCTCGGCGGCACCGGGGGACCGCATCCTGCTGCGAATTTCCAATCTTAACGTCACCACATTTTCCACTTTGGGTACCAGCGGGTTGCCTATGGAGGTGATCGCACTGGACGCACGGCTGTTGCGCGACGATGACGGCAATAACATGTACTACGTGACCAATTCTGTGACAGTAGGCGGTGGCCAGTCGGCGGATGTCATCATTACTGTCCCGGCGACGGCGACACCCGGTACAACTTATTTCGTTTACAGCAAGAACCTTGATCAGTTGTCCAATGACGCCGAGAACTTCGGCGGCATGATGACCGAGATACAGATTAACTAGGGGAGACCGGCAATGATTAGACTAATGTCAAAAACATGCAGCGCCGGGTTGCCCCGGTTTTATTCGGAGGTCGCTATATTGGCAATGTTGCTGTTTTCTGTTGCGGCGCGTGCCGGGATTGACGGCGTTTCGGTCGCAGATGGGGCGACTATCATACTCAACGCCAAAGCAGACTATATATCTGTCGCCGATGGTGGCTCCATTTACTCCTGGGGTTATACCACTGGTGACACAATGCAATTGCCAGGACCTACGCTCATTGTGGATCAGGATTCCACGATTACCGTAACCCTGAATAACACGTTGCCTGTGGCCGCAGGCAATGTCTCGATCGTATTTCCAGGTCATGCGGTTACTGCAACAAGTGGCGGTGTCCCGGGTCAATTAACCCAGGAAGCACCTCCGGGCGGCTCGGTTTCCTATACCTTTACGGCAAGCGAACCCGGAACCTACCAGTATCACAGTGGTACCCAGCCTGACCTGCAGGTAGAAATGGGCCTATACGGCGCCATAATCGTAAGGCCATCAGCGGCTGCACTTACCGCAGCCAGTGTCAGTTGTACGGCGGGAACACCCGCGTACGTTCATGCATCGACCTGTTACGACCGCGAATACCTGTACCTGCTCAGTGAGATAGATATCGACATTCACCAGGCTGCGGAGTTGCAGGCTGGGGGCCCTGGCCCCATTCAACTCCCTTCCGGCGCATACCATTCGGAATACTGGCTCATGAACGGGCGCGTAGGTCCCGATACCATGGCGGCGCCGTCAACGCCGGGCCAAGGTATACTGCCAACCCAGCCTTACGGTTCCCTAACGCGTATGCACCCCGGCGAACGATTGCTAATTCGGCTAGTGGGTGCCGGCCGCGAGATGCATCCCTTCCACCATCACGGCAATCATTCGCGCTTGCTCGCTGTTGATGGACGGATGCTGCTCAATTCGAACGGTAATCTTGCCGGACCACTGTTGTTTACCATCCCTTCCGTACCCGGCGAAACTGCAGATGCGATCTTCGAGTGGACCGGCAAGGACCTGGGTTGG
>JASFLL010000384.1:0-3054 GCA_050118115.1 Thioalkalispiraceae bacterium | reverse complement strand
AATACTTCCAGTGTCTATCAGATTCTTGGTTTTGTGAATCCTGCCTTATTCATCGTTTCATCTATTCTTATGATCATTGCAATTATCAAGATCGGTGAATTGCTGAAAACCGGGCATAAATTTTCTACCCAGCAATCTCCAGGGAGCGTCGGGGATACGGACAGGCCCAGACTGGATAGTCTACAGACTGACATGGTGAAACCGGCTGGTAATATACTAATTTATTTAGTGCCGTTTTTATTTGGCGTGGCTGCTTTGCTCATCGGTATCGTTATGTTGTTTGATCGGCATAACGAAGACGAAGTGATGATATTGTTTTTGATTGGTAGCGGATTTGTGCTGTTTTCGACGATTTATTTCCTGGTGGTGCTGTACCGGCTATGGGATTTCACTATCCAGGCCTCGAAACGCCTGGGACTGAGACCCGATATCGATTCACCTGGAAAAGCGGTCGGTTTTCTGTTTATACCCTTATTCAGTTATTACTGGATTTTTGTTGCCTGCGGCAAATTACCGGTAAATCTCAACGCAATTGCAGAGAAAAAAGGCTATGCTCGCGGTGCGTCAGAAATAATGGGGATCATCATCGCCGTTCTCAGTTTAGTAAGCATCATTCCATTTCTGGGCTACGTGACCGGTGCTGTAACGGCCTTTATACTGGTTCCAGTTTTTTTACAACAAAATATAAAGGTAGTGAATGCACTCCAGAGCCTTGAACAGAATGTCGATTTCGAACAAACCAGGATGATCGATATTGAAGCACCTCAGGTTTAACCCAAACATCCTGTTCAGCCGTTATAATTATGTCAGGCCGAGCAGGATTTACCAGGCTATTGAACTTTTACATTTAAAGAGGAAATAAAATGGATATATCGCTGATTATTTTTCTCGTTATCATTGTTGCTATCGTGTTTTATGTCGTTGCGATATTCAATCGACTGGTAGCGCTCAAGAACCGTTATAAAAATGCTTTTGCCCAGATCGAAGTGCAGCTGAAACGTCGTTACGATTTGATCCCAAACCTCATTGAAACAGCCAAAGGGTATCTCAAGCATGAACGCGAGACCCTGGAGGCCGTGGTCGCCGCGCGTAACTCGGCTGCAAAAATGCTGGAAGCCGCGGCTGCCGATCCTGGTAATGCCGATGCCATGAAATCTCTGGTTGGTGCCGAAGGTGCACTTAGCGGTGCACTGGGTAAATTGAATGTGGTGATGGAGGCCTATCCTGATCTGAAGGCAAACCAGAATATGATGCAACTAAGTGAAGAACTGATTACCACTGAGAATAAAGTCGGGTTTGCCCGTCAGGCCTTCAATGATCAGGTGATGGCTTACAATACCTATAAACAAAGTTTCCCACAGGTTATCCTTGCGGGTGCGTTTGGTCACGGCCCGGATGCAAGCTTGCTGGAATTTGAAGACAGCAAGGAAATACAGGCAGCCCCAAAGGTATCATTCTAATCAATGGATTTTTTCCAGCACCAGGATATCGCCCGACGTAACACCAGCAGGCTGGTGATCTTTTTTGCACTCGCCGTCCTGGGTCTGATTATCATTACCAACCTGCTGGTCATGGTGTTATTTGGTTTTCTTAAAACCTCGGGCGAGGGGGTCACACTTGCCACCATTGCTGCACAGTTCGACTGGGAAATTTTTCTCTTCATCAGTATTGCTGTTGCTCTGGTGATTCTGGCGGGTAGTGCCTATAAGACCATGGCTCTGTCCGGTGGCGGATCAGTGGTGGCAGAATCCCTGGGTGGGCATCTGATTAGTCAGAATACCACTGACCTGCATGAACGTAAGGTCCTTAACGTGGTGGAAGAAATGGCGATTGCTTCCGGTACTCCGGTCCCGCCGGTTTATTTACTGGACGATGAGCAGGGCATCAATGCCTTTGCCGCCGGTTATACCCCCGGTGATGCTGTGATTGGTGTGACACGTGGCACCATTGCCTATTTAAATCGTGAAGAATTGCAAGGTGTGATTGCCCACGAGTTCAGCCATATCCTCAACGGTGACATGCGACTAAACCTGCGCCTGATTGGTATTCTGCATGGTATCCTGTTAATCGGCTTGATCGGTTATTACATTTTACGTTCGGTTCGTGGTGGCTCAAGTAAGAATGCGGGGCCAATTCTTGGTCTGGGTATTGGCCTGCTGGTGATTGGTTACACGGGCACATTTTTCGGTAACCTGATCAAGGCCTCGGTCAGCCGTCAACGCGAGTTTCTTGCCGACGCCTCAGCCGTACAGTTTACACGTAACAATCTGGGGATTTCCGGGGCACTGAAAAAGATCGGTGGTTATGCTTATGGTTCGGAACTACAGGCTGCAGACGCGCCACAAATGAGTCACGCCTACTTCAGTGAAGGGGTCAGTTCTTTCCTGCAATCCGTATTTGCCACTCACCCACCCCTTGAGATACGTATAAAGCGTGTTGACCCACAATGGGATGGTGAATATCCCATAGTCACGCAGGAAGTCGTGGAAGAAACACCGACAAAATCAGACACCAGGAAAGAATCAATGCGGTCAGCTGTCGCTGGTGTCGTTGTCGCGAGCCAGGTGCTTGACAATGTGGGGCAGGCTAAACCTGAACACCTGGATTATGCAAACTCATTGGTAAACAGCATTCCTCAGCCGCTTTTCGATGCTGTACATGAACCCTATGGTGCGCGTGCAGTTATTTACTGCCTGGTTATCAATAAAGGTGATGATGTCCGTACCAATCAACTACAGCAGCTCAGGGAGTTTGGTGATGTCGGGATTTATGAATTAACTCGTAAATTACTGGTTTATGTCGCGGACCTGGATGTTGAATACCGCTTGCCCCTTATTGACATGGCATTGCCGTCCTTACGCCAGCTATCCAATGCGCAATATGAACTGTTCAAAAAGAACCTGAAGTTTCTGGTCCAGGCGGATGATAGTATCGATTTGTTTGAATGGTCGTTACAAAAGATTCTTTTCCATCACCTGGAGCCTGAATTTAGTCGTTCCGGCAAGAAAGTAGCGACATACGGTTCATTGAATGTATTAAAACAACATATCAGTG
>JASFLL010000383.1:0-3054 GCA_050118115.1 Thioalkalispiraceae bacterium | reverse complement strand
TTTTGCGTTGGCCCTTATTCAGCCAGTAGTGATAACTCATTTTTAATGCCGCTTCGATGGCCGATGAGCCATTATCCGCATAAAAACATTTTTCCAGGTCTGCCGGTGTAATTGCAGACAAGCGTTCAGAGAGCTCTATGATTGGCGCATGCGTGAAGCCGGCTAAAATGACGTGTTCAAGTGTATCCAGCTGGTTTTTGATTTTCTCATTAATATACGGGTTGGCGTGACCAAACAGGTTGACCCACCAGGAAGAAACGGCATCTAAATAACGGTTACCTTCGAAATCCTCGAGCCAGACACCTTTACCTGATTTTATCGGGGTAACCGGAAGCCACTCGTGGTCTTTCATCTGCGTACATGGGTGCCAGAGGTGGGCGAGGTCGCGAGCGAATAAATCTTTATTTTTCAGCATGAAATGATTCTAGCCGAATCAGCAAGGGATCAGAAGGGTGAGTTAGGTGTTTAGGCCTGTTATCTACTGGTATCAAAAGTTCTTTCAATAAACTGTTTTTACAATCCGAGATTCTTCCAGACAGACATAGTGAAGTTGGCCTGATTCAAGGTATAAAAGTGCAAGCCGGGGGCACCGGCTTCCAGCAGGTGCTGGCAAAGTTCAGTGATAACGTCTTCACCAAACGCACGGATTGAATCTTTATCATCAGCAAAATCCTGTAAGCGTTTTTTGATCCAGCGCGGGATTTCTGCTCCACACATATCCGAAAAGCGGACAAGTTGAGTGTAATTAGTGATGGGCATTATCCCGGGGACAATAGGGATGTTTACGTTGCGTTTTTCACACTCATCGATAAAGTGGAAATAGGCATCAGGATTAAAGAAATACTGGGTCAAGGCACTGTCAGCACCTGCCTCGACTTTACGTTTAAAATTATCCAGGTCTGCCGTGGCACTGGGTGCCTGGGGGTGAAATTCAGGATAGGCTGCGACTTCTATAAAAAAATGGTCGTTATATTGTTCTTTAACAAAAGCAACCAGTTCATTGGCATAGTTAAAGTCACCGCCACGAATATTTCCTGAACCGGATGGTAAGTCGCCTCGTAAACAGACTAAATGCTCGATACCATTTTCTTTATAGGTATCAAGCAACTGTGTAATAGTCTCTCTTTTGGTACCAATACACGAGATATGTGGTGCCGCCGAATACCCTGCATTTTGAATATCCACAACAGTTTCCAGTGTTCCTTGCTGGGTACTGCCTCCGGCACCAAAAGTTACGGAGAAATACTTGGGACTAAGTTTTGCGAGTTTATCGCGTACTCGTTTAAGTTTTTCCACACCTTCATCTGTCTTGGGTGGAAAAAATTCAAAACTGAATGTTGCAGGGAATTGTTTTTGCGATTCCATAGATTGATCTTATTCCTGAGTTATTAATGCGGAGTAAACGGATCGGCAGAGGGCCGTGTGTTTCTGAAGTCAGAATTAACTTATGAAACACTGCCCCCTGTAACCTTGTCGGTTTAATCCGGAATTAATATCTATAGTGGTCTGACTTGTAAGGACCTTCGACGGGTACGCCAATATAGTCAGCCTGTGTCTGGTTGAGTTCAGTCAGGTGTGCGCCGATCTTCTTCAGATGCAGGCGTGCCACTTTCTCGTCCAGGATCTTCGGCAGGATATAAACCTTGTTGTCATAGTTTTCGGCATGATTAAAGAATTCAATCTGTGCCATAACCTGGTTAGTGAATGAGGCAGACATCACGAAACTTGGGTGACCAGTGGCACAACCCAGGTTTACCAGGCGACCTTTCGCCAGGACGATGATCTTTTTGCCGTCAGGGAAGATGACATGATCGACCTGTGGTTTGATCTCTTCCCACTGATATTTCTCAAGAGAAGCAATATTGATCTCGGAATCGAAGTGACCAATGTTGCAGACGATGGCTTCGTCTTTCATTGCCGCCATATGATCGTGATCAATAACGTTGACATTACCGGTTGTTGTTACAAAGATATCACCAAGCTTAGCGGCTTCATTCATGTCAACCACACGGTAACCTTCCATTGCGGCCTGCAGAGCACAGATGGGATCGATTTCGGTAACCCATACTGTCGCACCCATTCCACGGAAGGCCTGGGCACAACCTTTACCTACATCACCGTATCCTAAAACGACAGCAATCTTACCTGCGATCATTACGTCAGTTGCACGCTTGATACTGTCGATCAATGATTCACGACAACCATACAGATTATCAAATTTTGATTTGGTTGCTGAGTCGTTAACATTCATGGCCGGGAACAGCAGTTCATCTTTTTTCATCATGTCATAAAGACGGTGTACACCTGTGGTAGTTTCTTCGGTCACACCTTTAATGCTCTCAGCGATCTTTTGCCATTTAGTTGAATCTTTTTTCAGGTTTCTTCTTAATACATCAAGAATGGCCTTCCACTCTTCGTTATCGCCAGGCTTGGCATCAGGTACCGCGCCGGCCTTTTCAAATTCAACACCTTTGTGGACCAGTAAGGTAGCATCACCACCATCATCCAGGATCATGTTTGGTAATTTACCGTCTGGCCAGTTCAACGCCTGCTCGGTACACCACCAGTATTCTTCAATGGTTTCACCCTTCCAGGCATACACGGGGATACCCTGGGCAGCAATCGCAGCCGCAGCATGATCCTGTGTTGAGAAAATATTACATGACACCCAGCGTACTTCGGCACCCAGGGCAACCAGGGTTTCGATGAGTACAGCCGTCTGGATAGTCATGTGCAGGCTACCCATAATGCGGGCGCCTTTTAAAGGTTGTTCCTTGCCGTATTCTTCACGTAATGCCATCAGTCCCGGCATTTCAGTTTCGGCAATAGCAATTTCCTTGCGACCCCAGTCGGCAAGGCCAATATCTGCAACTTTATAATCGGAGAACGAATCGATCACCGCATTCATGTTTATTACTCCATGGTTCGGTGAGCGCCGTTGTTACTAGTGAGGAATCACTTTGAGCCTGACGGATTGTCCGTTGCAACGCTCCTCAAAGTGACGGGCTGTAGTTTAGTAAAAAATAAGCAAATAGTGAAGGTGGAAACGGGGCC
>JASFLL010000382.1:0-3056 GCA_050118115.1 Thioalkalispiraceae bacterium | reverse complement strand
GGTTTAACCTGAAGTACTCTGTGCTCAATATAGTAGATTTGTTAATAGCCCGTCATTGAAAAGTGCATGAAGTCCTTCTGGCGTCCCTGTATCTCACCACCCCATTTCAATCCCAGCCTTTTCAGGGTCTTCACGATCAAACCTTCATGTTTCAAACTAAAAGGATCGATACCAGGGCGCCAGTCACCACCACGAAGCTTTTTACATTGCGGCCCGAACTGAAAACAATTTGCATATAAACCATTTTGTTGCGGATTGATATCGATAGCCGTACCGAATGAATGATTACTAAATCCGGTGCGATTACCTTGTTGATCAATCCTGCCGCGGGTCATGCCAACCCGGTAGCCAATTAATTCATTGATGGCTGCCCCCTGTGCGAGCAGCTGCTGCAAGGTTGTTGTCAGGTCTTTTGCAAGATGCTTACAAAACTTAAACGGCCTGATATTGGGAAGCTGAATGACAACCTGATCCTGCTGGCAAACACTGCATCCCGTTGCTAGATCACGCTCTTTTCGTGTTAACGCCTGGTAATCTTTTGATATCGTTCGGTAAGCGACTGCTTTTTTCAGCTTCACATTCCAGCTCCAGGTGGAATAACTGCATTGTTGTGCGAATGCGATTGTTGGATACAGCAAAGCCAACAAACTGCTGAAATAAACTAATCTGGTAAAAGTGATCATTATTTACGTATTTTCAGCTAAAATGCCTGACTATGAAATACAAAGATCTGCGTGATTTTATCGAGATTCTTGAAAAGCGTGGCCAGTTAAAACGCATTTCCCAGGAAATTGATCCCAACCTCGAAATGACAGAAATCTGTGATCGCACCCTGCGTGCCGCCGGACCTGCACTGTTATTTGAAAATCCCAAGGGATCGAAGATTCCGGTGCTGGGTAATCTATTCGGTACCCCTGAGCGTGTCGCCCTGGGGATGGGTGAAGAATCCGTCACCGCCTTACGTGAAGTCGGTAAACTGCTGGCCATGCTGAAAGAACCGGAAGCCCCCAAAGGCATGAAGGATGCCTGGGAAAAATTGCCGATTTTCAAGCAGGTCCTGAACATGTCGCCGAAACTGCTGAAAAAAGCCCCCTGTCAGGCCAACATTATAGAAGGTGATGATGTTGATTTAGGTCAGCTGCCTGTCCAGACCTGTTGGCCAGAAGATGCCGGTCCGCTCATCACCTGGGCGCTGGTCATCACCCGTGGACCGACCAAGGAACGTCAAAACCTGGGTATCTATCGCCAGCAGGTCATCGGCAAAAACAAGGTCATCATGCGCTGGCTGGCACACCGTGGCGGTGCGCTGGATTTTAAAGACTGGCAAGAGGCTCATCCTGGTGAACCTTTTCCGGTTACTGTGGCACTGGGTGCTGACCCTGCAACTATCCTGGGTGCAGTGACACCGGTTCCAGACAGCCTGTCGGAGTACGCGTTTGCCGGACTGTTGCGTGGCGATAAAACGGAAGTTGTAAAGAGTATCGGTAATGATTTACAGGTACCTGCCTCTGCCGAGATTGTTCTTGAAGGAGTTATCCATCCGGATGAAATGGCTGACGAAGGCCCCTTTGGTGATCACACCGGTTATTATAACGAGGTGGATCGTTTCCCGGTGTTTACCATTGAACGTATTACTCATCGCGATAATCCGATTTATCATTCAACCTATACCGGACGACCACCGGATGAACCAGCAGTACTCGGCGTAGCCCTTAACGAAGTTTTCGTACCAATATTACAAAAACAGTTTCCAGAGATCGTCGACTTCTACTTACCCCCGGAGGGTTGTTCTTACCGGGTCGCAGTGGTGAGCATGAAGAAACAATATGCCGGACACGCCAAGCGAGTCATGCTGGGAGTCTGGTCTTTCCTGCGCCAGTTCATGTATACCAAGTTTGTTATCGTGACGGATGATGATGTCGATGTTCGCGACTGGCGAGATGTAATCTGGGCGATGACAACTCGCATGGATCCAGGCCGTGATACGACAATCGTAGAAAACACCCCCATCGATTATCTTGATTTTGCGTCACCGGTTTCCGGTTTGGGGAGCAAGATAGGATTTGATGCAACCAACAAGTGGCCTGGCGAAACGAATCGTGAGTGGGGCAGGCCGATTAAAATGAATGAAGATATTAAAAAGCGTGTTGATGAACTATGGGATGATTTAGGAATCTTTAATTGAATCATCGGGATTGATCTCACTCAGCCCTGCTTCCAGGTTTGGATAGCGCAGCCTGATATCCAGCTCTTTTAACATTCGTGAATTGTCCACGCGTCTTGATTCTTTAAGATAAGACAGCATCCCTTTACTGATGGTTCGTTCAGCCTCCTGCCAGTCGACGGCAGGGGGTCTGGGTAACTTGAAATGATCGGCGAGTTTGAAAAAGTATTCGGTCATGTTGCTGTCGGTACCATCACTGACATTGTAAACGCGAAAACGCGTATCCACCTTTGCGGCGGCAACACAGATATCCGCCAGGTCTTCTTGGTGGATCCGGTTGGTTTTCGGTGCCAGCGATTCCAGCAATACGGGTGTACCCTCACGAATTCTTTTCAGTGGCAATCGTTTCGGTCCATAAATACCACCGACACGTAGAATTACCAGCTCCACATCATGCTGCTCACACCAGAGCTTCAACTGACTCTCCATGTCATAACGGCGACGGGCTCGATCAACCATCGGGTTAGGTATTTTGTCCTCTGTGACTTTTTCTCCGCCGCAATCCCCGTAAACACCGGTAGTACTGATGGCGATGACACGCCTTGGCTGGGCACTTTGTTTTGATAATTCAGATAAAAAATGCTGCACTCGGGTATCTTTAATACCCAGCGAAGGTGGCGGAACAAAATAATAGATCAGACTCTGCTCGCTGACTGGTGGGAGTCCAGGTTCCGGCAGGTCCAGATCTACTTGATGTGCTCTAACTCCATGTATTTTAAGATTTTTTAACGAGTTTTGGCTGGAAACGATGCCTGACACGTTGAAACCCTGCGTCAACCAGCGCTGTGCGACTCGCTGACCGATGTCACCACAGCCAACGATAGTCACATTT
>JASFLL010000381.1:0-3057 GCA_050118115.1 Thioalkalispiraceae bacterium | reverse complement strand
GAGTTTAGATAAAAGTATCCTTATTACAGGTTGTTCCAGTGGCATCGGTTTAAGTGTTGCCAAAGGGCTGCAGGCACGTGGATACCAGGTTTTTGCCACTACCCGTCAAAAAGAGGATGTAGCAAAACTCAAAAATATGGGGCTAAATAGCCTGCAGCTTGATCTCGACGATAGTGTTTCCATCATAAATGCTGTTAAGCAGGTATTACAGCAGACCGGCGGGACCCTGTATGCATTGTTTAACAATGGCGCCTACGGTCAGCCCGGTGCGGTTGAAGACCTGACCCGTGAGACCATCAGAAAACAATATGAAACCAATTTGTTCGGCTGGCTGGAACTGACGAATCTGATCATCCCAGTGATGCGAAAACAGGGTTATGGTCGCATTATTCAGAACAGTTCAGTATTAGGCCTGGTGGCCATGCCGTTCAGGGGTGCCTATAACTCAAGTAAATTCGCCCTGGAGGGACTCACCGATACCCTACGCCAGGAAGTCGAGAACACCAGCGAGAATATATATATCAGCCTGATTGAACCCGGCCCCATCGAAAGTGACTTTCGAAAAAATGCCCTAATGGCATTTAACGCCAATATTGATCGCGACAACAGTGTGCATCGCGAGCTATACCAGAAACTCATCGATCGGTTAACTCAGGAAGGTCCAACCACATCATTTACGGAACCTCCTGAGGCAGTTTTAAAACGCGTCATCCATGCACTGGAAAGTCGCAAACCCAAGGTCCGATACTATGTAACCAAACCGACTTATATATTTGCTTATTTGAAACCGTTCCTGCCCTGGCGATGGTTGGATAATATACTTAAACGCTACTAATATTGACTGATATCCGATTTGTTTGGTTTGATTAAAGTACGATATGCTAACAATTATTACAAAAACATAAGGTTCGACAGTGGATATTCTCGAAGAATATAAAAAGCAGGCTGAGCAACGACGCCAGGACATGGAGCAAAGCGGTCAGGATGAAAGTGGCATGTACGTGCTACGTTGCATGAAAGTGGTGTCTGATCTTCAATCAATACAGAAATATCTGCATGAACTCGCAGAACAGCTCAATTTTGTTGAGCCGGATATTGAGACCAGTTTTCAGCTTGATAACCTGGGTGAACTGACCGGCCTGAAGCAAAGTGATTACCATCTGATAACAGAAAGTGCGTCTAACAGAGAAATGGTTTGCTTCAGTTTTTCTCTCAATAATGACACGCAACTTGAGCTTGACGTGCCCAATACCATTGAAACCAAGGAAGAGCTTGAGGCGCTGACTGCACATGGCCTGTTGGTTAATTACACTTCCAAGACACCTTTAAAGGTAAGCATTCAGGGGCATATTCCCGTCAGTATCGAGTTTAAATCAGATTTTGAAGAATCAAACATCCAGGTCAGTATTTCCAACTTCTCACGCATTGCAACTGAGCATTACACATTGAATGTTGACAATATTAGTGAAGAGTTTCTAAATGATCTTGGAAACTATATCTTGCGTAACAATACCAACTTCATGGATGCCCTGGTTGAAGACAGCCATATGATTAGTGTCATTCAGCGTAAACCCAATATCGAAGGTGAACAACCTCAAACTGAAGAAATGGATATTTCACGATTACGTTCCCTGTTCAATCGTGAACATCGCCTGTACCTGACATATCACAACAAGATCAAGGATGTTGGCTCTCGCACTCCCGGTATGATCCTCGGTCGTGCAAAAGATTGCGATTTAATGGTGACCTCTGATCTGGCATCCAGACATCATGCACAAATAGTCTATCGCAAGGGCAAATTTGTGCTCATCGATCAAAGCACAAACGGCACTTTTGTTAAGGCACAGGGCGGCAAAGAAGTATATGTACAACAGGAAGAAGCACCATTGTCCGGTTCAGGGTTTATCAGCCTGGGTAAAGCCGTGACTGTCGATAATGAACACCTGATCTACTATTCCTGCCAATAAACTTCTGCTTTAGGACTGAATCAGAAGTTTATTCCACTTTACTATTCTTAACTGTTATTTTATCAGGAACGGATGCCGACACCTTTGCGTAGCAGGTAGATGCAATAAGTGTAAAGTACAATAACAAAACCGATGATAATGGCGATTGCCACACTGACATCAATATCGCTCACACCAAGCATTCCGTAACGCATAGCGTTAATCATATACAGGATAGGATTCGCATAGGAAATTTTTTGCCAGAAGCCCGGTAACATATCAACGGAGTAAAAAATACCACCCAGATAAGTAAGCGGTGTTAATACAAAGGTGGGTATAATCGAAATATCATCAAATGTCCTGGCGTAAATAGCATTGATAAAACCACCCATTGCAAACAATATTGAGGTCAGTAAAGCCACGCATAGAACAACGGCCAGGTTATGAACCTGCAAGTCAGTAAAAAACATTGCGATAATACTGACCGCGATACCGACAACTAGTCCTCTGGCCAGGCCACCACCGATAAACCCGAATAAGATCAGATAATTCGGCATCGGCGAGACCAGCATTTCTTCAATGTGTCGTTGAAACTTGGCACCAAAAAATGAAGAGACCACGTTGGCGTATGAATTATTGATCATCGCCATCAGGATGATGCCAGGTACAATATAATCGACGTAGTTATAACCTTTAATAGGTGCTAACTGGGAGCCAATCAAATGGCCAAATATTACGAAATACAGCCCCATGGTGATCATGGCCGGCAAAACTGTCTGCACCCAGATGCGAATAAAGCGCATAAACTCTTTCATCACGATCGTTGAAAAAGCGACATATTGTTGTCTGGGCGTCATAGTGTTCCCTGCTCCACCATTTGCAGAAACATTTCTTCGAGCCGGTTGGATTTATTACGCATACTGATAACATTAATTCCTTGAGACGATAATAAGGAGAAAACATCGTTGATGCTTTGTTCTTTTTTTACAGTCACCTCTAAAGTCGTTTCATCAATCAGATTAAAGGGGTACTTATCAGATTCAGGGACTACAGATAACGGATCAGATAAATTAAGAACAAATGTCTCAGTATGAAGTCGTTTCAATAACTG
>JASFLL010000380.1:0-3059 GCA_050118115.1 Thioalkalispiraceae bacterium | reverse complement strand
CATTTGCTTCGGACATATTTATAATTCCTCTCTAGCTTAATTATAGTCAGGTTATGCGAGGTTTGACTTCGCGTTTAGTGAATTTTTGCAGGACCAGCTCTGTGCCTGCAGCGACCAGGAGAAAACCGAGCAAAATGATCAATACATTATCGAGTTGACGGCTAACATAGACAAGGGCGACAAGCATAGCCAGAATGCTGGCCAGTGCTGCAAGCAATACAAGCAGTCGTGACGCCCCGGTTTTTTTAATTACTTTCAAATGACCAAGATGGGTAACAGCATGTACAAACAGGACCGTAATCGAACCGATAGATGCGATCTCTGTAAGGTCAAAAAATAGCGACAGCAGCATAATCAATATGGCGCTGATCACCAGTCCCTCCTTACTGTGACCAATAGGTTTGCCAAAAGCCGCAGGTAGTTCACCGTCTTTTGCTAACTGATAAGTGACATTGGTTACCGCATATAAATTGGCATTTATCGAAGAGGCTGTGGAGATCAGGGCCGCAATCGCAACAATGGTAAATCCCGTGTGACCAAATATAGGCATGGCGGCCTCAGCAAGTGCATAATCTTTTGCGTTGCGAACTTCATCAATAGGTAAATTACCCAGCACTGCAAACGATACAGCTACATAAAGCAGCATTACAATGAGAATGGATGCCATCATTGCATTAGGCAGAGTTTTTTCCGGGTCAGGCATGTCCTCCGCCGTATTGGTGATAACGCGAAATCCTTCATAAGCAAAGAATGTGATTGCCAGGCTGAAAAAAATATTATCAACGGGTGGGAAATGGCTGGTAGATAACAACTCTGGTTTTAAATAAAAAATGCCGGCAAAGGCCAGCCCGCTTAGTGCCAGAAACTTCACCGCAACAATGATTCTTTCCAGGATCGCTACATCATTTGCCCCTTCCAGGTTGATCAACATGAAAAATAAAATAATACCGATGGTGAAAATATGGTGCCATATTGGTGAAGCGGTAGCTGGCAGAAGGGACAGGGCATAATTACCGAAGGCCTTGGCAACCAGGCTCAGGGAAACTACCGCTGCGAAGTATAAAATAATACTCATGGCACCGGTAAAAAACCCAACTCCATAGCTTTGCGACAGGTATTCAACGATGCCACCCGAGGAAGGGAAGCAGGCACCCAGCTTGCCCATTGAATAACCACTTAACAGAGCGATAATACCGCCGAGGACAAACGAAATATAAACGGCATTGCCAGAAATGACACTGGCCTCGCCGAGTAAGGCAAAAATACCCGCGCCCACCATGGCACCGATCCCCATAGAGACAGCTGACCAGAAGCCAATTGGTTTGTTAGAGATGTGCATGTCAGTCCTTCATTATTGTATTACTTATAAAAATTGTGACAGACAGGAGCCTGAATGGTTTAATTTACTCGCGTACGGCTCGATCGACTTTAATTTTCAGTTTCTTGACACGATGCCAGAGACTCCGCTCTGAGATGCCAAGTAGGCGTGCAGCCTGCACCTGGACACCGCCGGTTTCTTTTAAGGCGGCGACAATGAGGTCACGTTCTGTCGCTGCAAGCCAGTTATCAAGACCATCAGTTTTGACTTCGGCGAGTCCGTCTCCACGTTGGTGGGTGTTACGCAAATCACGATTGACTTTGTCAGGCAGATCAAAACGTTCAATGATGAGTCCGCGACACGAGAGTAGTGAACGTTCAACTGCGTTCCGTAATTCCCGTACATTACCCGGCCAGTCGTAACTGCAAAGTGCCTCTATTGCTTCATCGCTGAAACGCTCAACAGGTTTGTCCATTTCGGAGCGAAATGTTTCCAGGAAAGTCTGTGCCAGCAGGGGAATATCATCAATTCGATCACGCAAGGGTGGCACATGAATTTTGTAGACGTCGAGTCGGTAGAGCAGGTCTTCACGGAAATCACCTTCAGCTACCATTTTTTCCAGATTTCGGTGAGTCGCAGCAATAACACGTAAATCTACGCGTCGCACGACATCACTGCCAACCGGTGAAAATTCTCGCTCCTGCAGGACGCGCAGTAGCTTTGCCTGCAAAGTCAGATCCAGGTCTCCGACCTCATCAAGAAACAATGTGCCGCCATTAGCCTGTTCCAGTCGGCCGAGCCGGTTTTGAATTGCGCCGGTAAATGCCCCACGCACATAGCCAAAAAGTTCACTTTCCATTAAATCACGGGGTATAGCCGAGCAGTTAATGGCGACCCAGGGACGCTCAGCACGCGGGCCGTTTTCATGTATGGATCGGGCTACGGCTTCTTTACCGGTACCACTCTCGCCGGTGATCAGGACATTGGTTTTATAAGGTGTCACCCGATCGATTTCATCGCGCAGGGCGAGCATGGCATGGCTATTACCAACCAGGCGACGTCTGGGAGAGGCCCCGCTCACCGCCGCCTGCAATTGTCTGTTTTCCTGCATAAGGTCATGCAGTCTCAGGGCGCTTTGTACAGCAAACTGTAGTTCTTCTGGTTCAAACGGCTTGGTCATGTAATCACTGGCACCTGCCTGGATACATTCAATTGCTGAGCGAATCGAACCGTAAGCTGTCACGACAATAACGGGTACATCTGCGCGCATCCGCTGACAACGGGCAATAAATTCCTCTCCACTCATGCCCGGCATTTTCAGATCGGAAAGGACCACGTCCAGATCCGGATCACGTAACATGTCAATCGCATCCTCAGCGCTTTCTGCAGTTAGTACCCGATAGCCGGCTTCATCCAGGGCCATCTCCATGACCATTCGCATGTTTGGTTCATCATCGACAACCAGTACGGTACGTTGCATCAATCTTCCTCTGTGATGGTAAAGCGCATGGCAAAACGTGCACCGGGTCCTTCATCTGGAACCAGCTCCAGGGTGGCGCCACTGGCAACCACCAGGGTATTAGCCAGTGTTAAGCCAAGGCCGCTGCCCTCAGCCTTGGTGGTAAAGAATGGTTCGAACAGTCGAGTCATGATTTCCACGGGAATGCCGGGTCCGTTATCCTGCAAATACAATATGACCTCGTTGGCTTTAACCTGGGAGCCCACTTTCAGTTTCAGTCCA
>JASFLL010000379.1:0-3064 GCA_050118115.1 Thioalkalispiraceae bacterium | reverse complement strand
GTGTTGTTAAATACAGGGCCCCCACATAGATATCGAAAATAAACTTACTACGAATTCCTGCACCATTTAATACAAGTTCATGTTGTGTCGCTTTTTGCCTGATATGCTCAGGAATATCTATGCCTGCTATCGCCAATGCGAAAACATAACCGGGTAGTAACATTAGACACACCGAAAATAGCTGTGTGAATATCTTTTTCATAATCCTGGCCCTGGGTTTTATCTATAAATGTGGCTTTATACCGCGAAGTTTTTTAATCTCGGCAAAGTATATTTTATAACCTTTCCCACATCCTGAGAGAGAGTACTGTTTTTGGAAAATTTTGTGCATTATTTTCCCTGTCTGGTGCTGTCACAATGTGATCAGGCGGACTCTAAAAGTATGATTTTTATGGTGTAATTGATTAAATGCTAGCATTTTGAACAGTCAATAGGGAAATTTTTTATACCCCCAAAAATCATTTAACTGGCTGATTTATAAAATAAAAATAGAATGTGACAGACTTGACACTTGATCAAACAATCACCTAGACTGACCGACCAGTTTTTGGGGTAATAATTAGATAAGTGACAATTAATAAGTCACTAATATACATAACGTGTAGCGTTAGAAATAAATAATTAAATTCATTTGTCAAAGAGTACAAATGCGCGCTGCAACAGAGGAGTGAGGACAGTAATGTTAGCTAATTACTTGCCAGTATTGATTTTCCTGATCGTAGGTGGCGGTATTGGTGCAGTCATGATCATTGCCGGTTTCGTTCTGGCTCCCCATAAACCCGATAGTGAAAAAAATTCTCCCTATGAGTGTGGTTTCGAGGCCTTTGAGGATTCGCGCATGAAGTTTGATGTGCGTTACTACCTGGTTGCTATCCTGTTTATCCTGTTTGACCTGGAAATCGCCTTCCTGTTTCCCTGGGCAGTGGTGCTCGATAAGCTCGGTTATTTTGGATTCTGGGCAATGGTGATCTTCCTCGGGATTCTGGTAGTGGGTTTCATCTATGAGTGGAAGAAAGGAGCCCTGGAATGGGAATAGAAGGCGTATTTTCTAAAGGTTATGCAACCACAACACTTGATGCCCTGATTAACTGGGCGCGAACCGGTTCAATGTGGCCCATGACTTTCGGACTGGCATGTTGTGCTGTGGAAATGATGCATGCTGCGGCAGCACGCTATGACATTGATCGACTTGGTATGATCTTTCGACCCAGTCCACGCCAGTCAGATGTGATGATTGTTGCCGGAACCCTGGTCAACAAGATGGCACCAGCACTTCGCAAGGTTTATGACCAGATGGCAGAGCCGCGCTGGGTCATCTCCATGGGCTCGTGTGCCAACGGTGGTGGTTATTATCATTACTCATATTCGGTTGTGCGTGGGTGTGATCGTATTGTCCCTGTAGACGTGTATGTGCCTGGTTGTCCGCCGACAGCGGAAGCGCTTATTTATGGCATCATACAATTACAAAATAAAATTAAAAGAACGAACACGATTGCGCGTTCATAAATTAAGACTCAGAAGCTAATGTCAGATTATTATAATAATTTAGCCGCGCGTGTACGTGAACGATTTGGGGATCGGATCTCCGATTGCCATGTGGTACTTGATGAACTCACAATTACTATAGATAAAGACTGTGTACTGCCGGTTTGTGAGGCGCTACGCGATGATGATGACTTCTCTTTTGGTGAATGTATCGATCTATGTGGCGTCGATTATCTTGAATACGGCAATGGTGACTGGGAGGGACCACGTTACGCTGTCGTCTACCACTTATTATCAATCGAACATAACCATCGATTACGTCTCAAAGTTTTTCTTGATGGCGAACCACCAATTATTGATTCTGTGACCGGTATCTGGGCATCCACCAACTGGTTTGAGCGCGAATGTTTTGATTTGTTTGGAATTGTCTTCGATGGTCACCCTGACCTGCGTCGTATTCTGACCGATTATGGATTTGTTGGTCATCCATTCCGCAAAGATTTTCCTCTCATCGGGCAGGTGGAAATGCGTTACGACGAAAAACAACAACGAGTTGTTTATCAACCTGTTTCGATTGAGTCACGTATTAGTCAGCCCCGCGTCATTCGCGATGATCTTCGTTATATCGATCGCATGAACGAAGGTGAAGATGAGGAAGAAGGGGAATCAGCCAATGCCTGAGATTCGAAACTACACGCTCAATTTTGGTCCTCAGCACCCAGCCGCACATGGTGTACTCAGACTTGTCCTGGAGATGGATGGCGAAGTTATCGAACGCGCTGATCCACATATTGGCCTGTTACACCGGGCAACGGAGAAGCTTGCTGAAAGTAAGCCATATAATCAGAGTATTGGTTATATGGATCGCCTCGATTATGTCTCCATGATGTGCAATGAACATGCTTATGTACTTGCACTGGAAAAGATGTTACGTATCGAGGCACCGATCAGAGCGCAATACATTCGGGTGATGTTTGATGAAATTACACGATTGTTAAATCACCTGATGTGGTTGGGTACGCATGCTCTCGATGTTGGCGCCATGACCATGTTCCTGTACTGTTTCCGGGAACGTGAAGATTTAATGGATATGTATGAAGCGGTGTCAGGTGCGCGTATGCATGCCACCTATTATCGACCTGGTGGGGTTTATCGCGATTTGCCAAATGCCATGGCCCAGCACAAGTATTCCAAGTACAAATCCAAAAAAGAAATTGATCGACTTAACGCAGCTCGCTCTGGATCTCTGCTCGACTTTATCGAAGATTTTACTAACCGATTCCCTGGATATGTTGATGATTACGAAAACCTGTTAACTGAAAACAGGATATGGAAGCAACGTACCGTTGGTATCGGAGTCGTTTCACCTGAACGTGCCCAACAACTTGGATTTACTGGTCCAATGCTGCGTGGTTCCGGTATTGAATGGGATTTGCGCAAGAAGCAACCTTACGAAGTGTATAACAAGCTGGAATTTGATATTCCGGTTGGCTCAGAAGGTGATTGCTACGATCGGTACCTGGTACGTGTTGAAGAAATGCGTCAATCCAATACTATTATCAAACAATGTATTGACTGG
>JASFLL010000378.1:0-3080 GCA_050118115.1 Thioalkalispiraceae bacterium | reverse complement strand
CGGGCCTGGACGTTTGACGATCCCGGTGGCAAAACAGGTTGGCCCCACAGGTTATGTCGTTGCCATCGATATCCAGTCGGGCATGCTGGATCGGGCGCGATTCAGGGTCGAGCAATCTGGCCTGGATAATGTTCAATTCAGGCAGGTGGCGGTTGGTGAAGGGCAGGCAAAACTGGCTCAGGCTGAATTTGATCGTGTAGTGCTGGTCACCGTGCTTGGTGAGATTCCGAATCGCGAGACGGCTTTAAAGGAGATATACGCCGCGGTAAAACCCGGTGGTATCCTGTCAGTGACGGAAATCATTTTTGACCCACATTTTCAGTCACGTCGCACGGTTCTGCGTTTTGCCGAGGCCGCCGGTTTCAGGGAAAGCGCGTTTTACGGGAACCGCGTGGCCTATACCCTAAATCTCGAGAAACCCGGCTAGTTAACGGGAGGCAATGGCCTGTCGGCAGAGACTACTGCATTCAATCAGTATACAGATTATACTGATGAAGTTGAGATATTAGATCTGCAGGAGATAAATCCATGTTCAAGAAGTTGCTGCCGCTGCTTTTAGTGTTATTCAGCAGTAAAGTCATGGCCTACGAATTCCCGATAGAGATTATCGAATATATTGATGATATTAAGATATTTGCGTATCTGGATAAAAATGATATTAACGAAAAGGCAAAATGGACGCCGCTTAAAAGCCCGCCGCCACTTTCAATACATCAGGCCTTGCAGGCAGTCCAGAAATACATAAGGTCACATGAAAATTTTACCAGGGCACCACTCATTAGTATCGAGCTCAAGCAGATACCGCATCATAAAAATTACTGGCACTACCTTGTTAAGGTCAGGGTTACCGCCGACGGTAAGGCACAGCCACACTTTTTTGTAGTCATGATGGATGGCAAGGTGGTTTCTGCACTAAGGGAGCCTGAAGCGATTAAATAGTATCCTGTTAACATGCACAATATATTTGTATATGGTTCTTTAATGTTTGAAGCTGTATGGCAACAAATACTAAAGGGGAAATACAGAAAAATCGATGCACACCTGAATGAATTCTGGCGGGTGAAAATTCATGGAGAAGTTTATCCGGGGCTGGTTAAGCTGGCAGGTGAACAGGTCGAAGGTGTACTGGTTTTTGGGCTAAGTAAGCGAGATATAAAATTACTGGATGATTTTGAGGGCCGCTATTACAAAAGAACAGCAGTAAATGTAACAGCAGATGATGGTAACCAATACGCTGCTGTGGTATATCTCATTCGGGAAAAATATAACTATTTGTTAACAAAAAAATGCTGGGATTTTGAAAAATTCAGAGACCGACATCTGCAGCAGTTTTTACGCACCTATTAAGCCTGGGAGTGAGACAAAAGAGGATTACACATGAAAAAGTATATCTGTTTGACAATTACTGCTTTGTCTTTTCTGTTATTAAGTCAGTCAGCATTGGCTGATGAAGATCAACGTCAATTCGTAAAGCTGCCGGAGATGATGCAAAAACATATGTTGTCCAATATGCGTGATCACTTACGGACACTGAATGAGATACTGTCTGATATGGCAAGTGGCCAACTGGAACAGGCTGCGGAGATAGCGGAATCACGCCTGGGGATGAGTTCGCTGGATAAACATGGTGCCAGTCATATGGCGAAATACATGCCGGAAGGTATGCGCAAGGCGGGTACGAATATGCACAGGGCTGCGAGTCGTTTTGCTCTCAAGGCCCAGGAGGGCGAAGTTCTGCCTGCCTATAAAGTACTTGCTGAGGTCACAAGCAACTGTGTGGCCTGCCACACAGGATACCGAATCAGGTAGCTTGTGCTTTGTTGCGGGCTTTTTTCTTGCTGCCTGATTTAGCTCTGGCTGCAGGTTTGCTGCGCCCTTTGCCACTATTTTTGCCGCGCTTTTCTGAACCTCTTGGCTTGTTTTTGTCCTTTCTGCCGGCGGGCTTCGCGTTGTCTGCTGTGTCAGTTTTAGCCTGACGTTTTTTATTTCTGGCGCCTTCGTTTGTCCGCGAAATGTTTAATTGCTGACCGGCAACCCAGGCCTTTTTCAGGTCAATAAAAATTTCCTTTGGCATGCCTTCCGGCAGATCAACCAGGCTATAGTCGTCAAAGATATTGATGCGCCCGATGTACTGGCTATCGATACCGGCTTCATTGGCAATCGCTCCCACGATATTACCGGGCTTAACATTATGTTTGTGTCCAACTTCAAGCCTAAAACGTTCCATGCCTTCTTCAGGCTGAGTATTTCTAAACGGTGATTCTTTTTTTCCCGTTCGCTCTCGCTCGCGCCGCGAGGGTCTTTTGTCCTGCTTATCCCAGTTTTCTTTCTGACGTGACTGTTGTGAACTACGCTGGGGTTTGTTTTGTAACAGAAACGGTTCGTCACCCTGTAATTGATGTGCGAGTGCGGCGGCAATTTCCAGTGCCGGTACATTATGCTCGTGCTGATACTGCTCGATCATTTGATAGAACAGTCCCAGCTCCTCGGTGGCCAGGGTATCGGTGATACGTTGCTTGAATGAGGCAATGCGCTTGTCATTAATAAATTCGGTAGATGGCAGCTCCATCATCTCGATTTTTTTATTGGTGGCTTTTTCTATCGCGTGGAGCAGGCGTTTTTCCCGCGGCGCGACAAATAAAATTGCCTCACCGTGTCGCCCTGCCCGTCCGGTTCGACCAATTCGATGCACATAGGCCTCGCTATCATAGGGGATATCGTAATTCACAACGTGACTGATCCGATCCACATCGAGGCCGCGTGCGGCGACATCAGTTGCAACCAGAATATCCAGTTTGCCGTTTTTCAATTGTTCGACGGTACGTTCCCGTTGTTTTTGCTGGATATCTCCATTCAAGGGTGCAGAAGAAAAACCACGGGCCTCAAGTTTTTCAGCCAGCTCAATGGTCGCGGTCTTGGTGCGCACGAAAATGATCATGGCATCGAAGGTTTCAGCTTCCAGGATACGCGTCAGGGCATCAAGCTTATGCAGTCCACTGACCGGCCAGAAGCGTTGCCGAATCGTTTCTGCTGTTGTGGTTTTGAGTTTGATCGTAATCTCGGCGGGTTCATTCAGGTGC
>JASFLL010000377.1:0-3083 GCA_050118115.1 Thioalkalispiraceae bacterium | reverse complement strand
GTTAGTATCAATTATGATGCCGACCTGGACTATATACCACCTGCTGCTGGTGCCGGTTCCAACTTCAGTTATGCGCCCATCACTGCCGCTGCGGTACCCGCCGCGGGGCAAACGGGCACACTGAGTTTTGTATTGGGCGATGTCAACAACAACCCGCTGGGCGATGCCACCACCGATATCCTGGTAATCGAATACCGCGCCCAAGTGCCTCCTGATGTGTTGCCTCATGTGGCCAGTACCTCTCTTACTAATACCGCTACCTTGTCCTATGTGGATGGCGGCGGCAACCCGGTGGTGGATCCGGCCCGTCTGGAAAGCAGCGCCACGATTACCGTTTGGCAACCTATTATCGACAACCCCATCACCAAGATTGATCGCGGCGGCCGCACCAGTGTGCTGACGGTTAATTTGGCCGCCGACATCATGAATTTCCGAGTCGAGGCCTGCAACACCACCGGTCAGGCGCCGGCGTATAGTTTGTTGTTTAACGATGTGCTGGGTAATCCCTTTAATGAGACCAGCATCAGCGGTCCGGTAAACGGCTTAGGTCAGCCGGATGTGTATATCAACGGCATATTGGGAACCAACGGCGTTGACTACGTCTATACACCGCCTGCCGCCCGCGGTGGCACTATCAATATACAGCTGATCACGCCCGTCAATCCAACGCAGTGTGTGCAAATCGATTATGACATCGGTTTTTACACTGATTTGGGCAGCACCCAGGTTTGGAACAACAGCGTTACCCTGGATGAATACTGGTCGATACCGTTAAGTTCCGGGCAGTTGTACGGTCCCTTGGGTCCCGCAACGTTTACCATGACCAACGGGGTAGTGACCATCGATCCGCCTACCAAATCCGTTAATTCACCGGCCAGCGGCGAAGCGGCAGTGGGCGAAGACGTGGTTTATTACATCACAGTGTCGGGTCCGGGAACGAACGTAGCGATGTACGATGTGGTTATCAGCGATACCTTGCATCCCAGTCTGGAATACGTTAGCGCCACGGACATCAGTGGCAACAACTTTCTTATTACCGACAACACGGTAGCACCGGGCGCCGTAAGTCTGCTCATAGATCAAATTCCGGCCGGACAACAAGCGATAATCGAAATAAAAACTCGCGTGGCGAACAACGCTAACGCCAACGCCGGTGTCAGCTTCACCAACACCGCCTCTTACAACTACGCCACCAGCCCGGGCGGCTCGGTCAATAACGGCGGCAGCGCTACTAGTACGGCGGTGACTATAGTCGAACCGCAAGTGGCTTTGAGCAAAGCCGCTGTCAACTTGACGAATCCCGGTAATGCACCCGATGCCGGTGATATTCTGCAATATACCGTAACGTTGACGGCGGCCGGCGGAGTGCCAGGGGACAACTATTCCGATGCCTTTGGCGTTGCGTTAGCGGATACGTTGAGTCTCGGATTGACCTATCAAAATGGCACGGTCACGGTGGACGGGGCGGGTAATACCATTACTGATCCCACCGTGGTAGGTGATGGTGCCACAACGGCCCAAACGCTGACCTGGAATCTAGCTGATGCCACAGCAGATATTGCTGTCACTGAGGGCACGACGGTTACCGTTACATATGAAGTGGTGGTGCTGGAAAACGTCTACGCGGTGCAGAACCTCACCAACAGTGTCACTGCGCAATGGACCAGCATCGATGGTGACAACATTTATGAGCGCAACGGAACCGCTGTCCCGGCCGAAAACGATTATTTCGCCACCGCGACTACTTCATTAACCACACCCGATGTCGCCATCACCAAAACCCGCCTCACCGATACCTATGGTGCGGCCGATGCCAATGTGCGCATCGGCGACATCGTGCAATATGAGTTACGGCTGAGTCTGCCGGAAGGCACTTTTCCCAATGTCGTCGTCACTGACACACTGCCGCAGGGTTTGATTTTTGAAAGCCTGCTCAGTGTCAATGGCGAAGCCATCGCGCCTTATCCTCAAGTCGCACCGTTTACTCACAACGATATCGCTGCGCCGCTGGTCAGCGGAGATCCCGCTGCAGGACCTACCACGGTAAGTTGGACCATCGGCGATGTCGTCAACGCCGGCGACAATGACGCCGCTAACAATGACTTTGTGATTGTCTATTATGCCCGCGTACTGGACAACGCTTTGGCTCAAGTGGCCAGCTCGGCGCTTACTAACACTGTTACAGTAGACTATCAAGCGGCATCGGGTGCGCTCGCCAAAACCGCCAGCAGTACCTTGATCTTACAACAACCGGTGCTAACTGTGGCCAAATCCGCCCTCGCGACCAATGGCGACACAGTACTGGATGCCGCCGAGTTAGTCACTTACACCGTCGATATCATCAACAATGGTGCTTCGCCGGCGTATGACACCACCTTGGTGGATACCATTCCGCTGGGCATGCGCAACGGCGCGGCTACCATCACCATGCTCAGTACCACCCTGGTCAACGCCGCACTCGTCTTACCGGATGTGATGCCGGTGTACGATGCCGCCACCGGCGTGGCCACTTGGAATTTTGATTCCGGCGTGGCCGATCAATACAGCATCGCGCCCGGTGAAACCCTACGCATTGTTTATCAAGTGCAGGCCGACGCCGATTTGGGTACCGGCATGGTGCTGGCCAATCGAGCGGTGGCGCAGGTTTACTATTCCTTCGATGATGAAGATGCGCCTACTTTAGGCGGAGTCAATGGTATTGCGGAAATCTACGGTCCCAGCAATATCGCCAGCGTCACCTTAACCACCGCTGCCGCGCCTGCGCTGGATAAACAGAATATCGTGCTCACGGCCACCATAGGCGAGCCATTTAATTATCGCATTATCGTGCCGGCCGTGCCGTTGACTACTGATTTGCACGACGTGCGCATCATCGATGATCTCACCGCATCGGCGGCGGATCTGTCTTTTGTCAATGTCACCAAGATTTCCGGTTCCCTGCCGTGGACTCCGGTGAATACCGGCACTGCGAAAAACATTGTCATCGAGGACGCCACCGACGGTATCGATATCCCCGCCGGTGAACAAATCGAACTGCAAATCACCGTAGTGCTGGATGACAGCGCCACCAACGTCACTGGCCT
>JASFLL010000376.1:0-3085 GCA_050118115.1 Thioalkalispiraceae bacterium | reverse complement strand
GCATAATAGATAGTATACTATCAATTAGCTTGACATCTTATTTGGATTCGACCTATGCCAGCCATTGAAGAACAACTTGGAATGACCATCGGGGAAGTAGCCCGCATCTGGCGCACCCGCTTGAATGAGCGATTACGTCCCCTTGGCCTGAGCCAGTCCCGCTGGATGGTGTTATTGCTTTTATCCCGGCGCGGAGATGGTGTCATGCAGAAACAGCTGGCCGAGTGGATCGGAATAGAGGGACCGACGTTGGTTCGTACCCTGGACAGGATGACCGAAGATGGCTGGCTTGAACGTCGAGAGTCCAAACATGATCGACGTGTCAAGACTGTGCACCTGACGGAACAGTCAATATCGATCATTAAGCAGATCAATCAGATTGCCAACGGGTTACGTCGTGAACTGTTAACAGATATCAGTTCGGATGAGCTTGAAACCTGTATGCACGTCCTGCAGAAAATCAAACAGGCAGCAGAAGCCATGTAATATCGGCATACGGAGAAATGATTATGCAAAAACGAATTCTTATTTTGTCGGCAGTCATTGTCGCTGGCGCTGTCGGCATCTGGGGTTATCAGTATTATGCGGATCGTTATCCTACTACTGAGGATGCGTATGTAGATGCAGATGTGGTTCGCGTTGCACCCCAGGTAAGTGGAAAAATTGCCTCACTGGAAGTGACTAACCATCAGCGTGTTAAAAAAGGATCTTTGCTGTTCCGCATCGATCCCACCCCATTTGAATTTGCCGTGTCACAGGCGGAGGCGCAACTTGCGCTCGCCCGCCGTGAGTATGCCCAGGCCGAAGCTGCTTTGTCTTCTGCGGAGGCGGAAGTTCATAACCGGGAAGTACTACTCGAAAATGCCAGAACGAGGTTGCAACGAACCAGGCGTCTGGAAAGTAAAGCTTATGTCTCAGATGAAAAAGTAACTGATGCGGAGGCGGAGTATAAAAGCGCTAAGGCAAACCTGCAGGTTGCCAGGGCAAAGCGGGAAGAAGCGCAACGGCAACTGGGTAAGTCAGACGATAATAATGATCGTATTGTGCGTGCCACAGCCATGCTTGATCAGGCACGTTGGGCACTTGAAAATACTTCTGTACATGCAGCCTGCAGTGGTCAGGTCTCCGAGCTAAATTTGCAACCCGGTAATGTTGTGAATGCAGATAAAGATGTGTTTGTGCTGGTTTGCAGTCAACATTATTGGGTCGATGCCAACTACAAGGAAACACAACTGGCAAACATCCATCCCGGTCAACCGGCGGATATTCAGGTGGATATGTACCCGGATCATCCGTTTCATGGAGTGGTTGAGAATATCAGTGCCGCTGCCGGTTCAGTGTTCTCCCTGTTGCCGCCACAAAATGCCAATGGTAACTGGGTGAAAGTGATACAACGTGTACCGGTTCGTATTCGTATAGAGAACACTGACCCCAACTACCCTCTGTTGGTAGGCACCAGTTCTAAAGTCACCATTGATACAACGAAAACGATAAACGTTCAGCACGCTGTTAATCACGCAAGGTAAAGGTAGTTGCGATGAACTTGCAACGCTTTTTGATTTCAGTGGCGGTGATGGCCGCGACTGTCATGCAGGTGCTCGATATTACGATTGTAAATGTCGCGCTACCGCATATGCAGGGCGAACTCAGTGCGACACCGGATCAAATCAGCTGGGTGTTAACCAGTTACATGGTCTCATCGGGTATCTTCATGCCATTAACCGGCTATTTTACCCATCGTTTTGGCCAGAAAAAATTCCTGTTTGCAAGCATTATGGGTTTTGTCGTGACCTCAGTGTTATGTGGACTTGCCAGCAGTCTTAGTGAAATTGTTGTCTTTCGTTTGTTACAGGGAATTACCGGCGCGGCACTGGTGCCGCTGTCGCAGTCAATTATGGTGGCGACATTTCCGCACGAGGAACGCGGCAAGGCAATGGCGATCTGGGGGATCGGGGTTATGGTTGGCCCGATCCTGGGTCCCACCCTTGGTGGCTGGTTAACTGAATTTATTTCCTGGCGCTGGACCTTTTTTATAAATTTGCCATTCGGACTACTCTCGGCATTTCTGGTATTACGCTACATTCCTGATAGTGAACGCAGCCAGCGTAGCATGGACTGGATGGGGCTTACCCTGATGGCAATGGGTGTTGCCGGTCTGCAGTTCGTCCTGGATCGTGGTGCTCAGGATGACTGGTTTGCATCACCCGTCATTCAGTTTGCCGCTTTTATCAGTCTTCTAGGTTTTGCTGGTTTTTACTTTCATACGATCAGCCATAAAGGTCATACCCTGTTCAGCCCGGAGATATTTAAAGATCGAAACTTTATGACGGCCAGTTTGTTGATGGCATTTCTCGGTCTGGGTTTGTTCGGTTCCATGTTACTCCAGCCTCTAATGCTTGAAGGCCTGATGGATTATCCAACCCTGACGACCGGCCTGACCCTGGCCCCGCGCGGGATCGCCAGCATGGTTAGTATGATGATCGTCGGTCGCCTTATTAGTCGAGTTGATCCACGCTGGTTAATTATTTTCGGAATTTTCATTTTTAGCCTGGGCTCATATCAAACCACACAATACAGCCTGGAGATGGGGATTATGCGGGTAATCTTTCCTATGATCCTGCAGGGCATGGGATTGGGGATGGTCTTTATACCGCTCTCAACCCTGGCGTTTTCAACTTTACCTCAGCGCTTCGCAGCAGAGGCAGCCGGTATGTACAGCCTGTTACGTACTATCGGTTCGGCGATTGGAGTATCCGTCGTGGTTACCGTTCTGATAAATCATGCACAGGTCGCCTGGCATAATCTGGGTGGTCATTTACAGCCTTATAATCCAGCGTTATCACCCTACCTTGCGCAGTTAGGTATGACAGAACAATCACCACAGGCTGCCGGTATCCTGGCCGGTGTCCTGACTCGTCAATCGCAAATGCTTGGTTTTCTCGATGCTTATTTATTTGTCACAGTCGCCTTTGCAGCCATGGCGCCGATAGTTTTTATCATGAAAAATAAACAGGTTGCCGAACAGGAAGTCGTCCAGAGCTAATACATCCCAACAATCAATACGAATGGATTTAAACTAGCTGTT
>JASFLL010000375.1:0-3094 GCA_050118115.1 Thioalkalispiraceae bacterium | reverse complement strand
TTGTCCCAACAGACAATGTTGGAACGCTGGGTGGCTAACCCGGCCGCCTCAATGTATTTCGCTTTCTCACCGAGCTTAATGCATACAGCCGTTATTGACTGGCGTATTGAATCAAGGAGTGCCTCGGCATCATGTTCAACAAAGTGAGGTTTGGGGCGGAGTGTGGCCAGGGGCGAAGAACTTGTGGCAATGACATTACCTTCAATATCGTACACAGCAGCGCGGCTGGCATGCCCACCCTGATCGATTGTTAGAAAAAGACTATTACTGCTGTGCACGTTCCGTCGTTGCCGGTTATGAATTATGTAAGAGTATTATCGGCGCAGCCAGATCTGGCTTTAATTAGCCTGGTTCTAGGTTGGAATCGCCTCATTCAGGTATCTGGCGATGAGCGCCTTGTCATAATCTGCGTTGGGCAGGGGGATTCGGACAAGATGTCCGCTACCCGGTGCCACCTCCATGGGTTCACCCTTGAGTGATTCCATGTGTTGAACCTGAATATGCTGGTTACCCGATGGGGCGATGACCTCCAGACGGTCCCCGACTGCGAATCGGTTTTTTACATCGATCTCAGCCATGCCTTTGTTCACATCAAAGGCCAGTATCTCACCCACAAATTGTTGTTGCGTGTGGGTGGAGTTGTTTTGCAGGTAGTTCTGGTAATCCTGATCCGGGTGACGTTGGTAAAAACCCTCTGTGTAACCACGGTTTGCCAGGTTTTCAAGTTTGCCATACAGGTCGGGATTGAACTCGTGACCAGCTATCGCATCGTTGATTGCCTGGCGATACAATTGTGCCGTTCTTGCTACGTAATAGTAGGACTTGGTGCGTCCTTCAATTTTCAATGAGTCGATCCCGATTCTGGCCAGACGTTCCACGTGTTGAATGGCTCGCAAATCCTTGGAATTCATGATGTAGGTGCCATGCTCGTCTTCAGTGATTGGCATGTATTCACCTGGCCGGTTTCCCTCTTCGATCAGATAGACATTGTCGGCGAGGGGATGGCGTGGCTGTTTTTCAGGAAATAATTCATGATCTTTCATGGCCGCCATGGCATCGAAATCAATCTTCTGGATGTCTCCGGATTCATTTTCAGCCGCATCGTGCATTTTATATTGCCAGCGGCAGGCATTGGTACAGGTACCCTGGTTGGGATCACGGTGGTTGAAGTAGCCGGATAACAGACAGCGACCGGAATAGGCAATACACAGGGCACCGTGGACGAAGACCTCCAGCTCCATATCCGGACACTGTTGGCGGATTTCCTCGATCTCATCCAGCGATAACTCACGGGACAGAATGACACGCTCCAGGCCCATGGATTGCCAGAATTTGACACCCGCATAGTTGACGGTATTAGCCTGGACTGAGAGGTGGATCGGTACCTCGGGCCACTTCTCACGGACCATCATGATCAGGCCAGGGTCAGCCATGATCAGGGCATCGGGTTTGAGATCGATGACCGGCTCCATATCAGCGAGGTAAGTCTTCACTTTCGCGTTGTGGGGCATGATATTACTGGCAACGAAGAATTTTTTGCCCAGGCGGTGGGCTTCGGCTATACCTCTGGCCAGATTTTCAAGTTTGAAATCGTTATTGCGCACCCGCAGCGAGTATCGGGGTTGTCCCGCATAGACGGCATCTGCCCCGTAGGCAAAGGCATAGTGCATGTTCTTGATGGTCCCTGCCGGAAGCAGGAGTTCGGGTGCTTTCATTGTGATGTAATCTGGTTGATATAAGTATCTATTTGTCTCTAGCGCTGATTTTACAGGATTCTAGCAAGTCCTGGTCATTCCGCCCTCTCTCCTTGGGGAGGGGCAACTTTTCGCCCAGATATATATAGGGTCAGAGATCCCATAAAAAAAGTGTCACAAACGGTTAAGATGCTTGACAAGAGACCTTAATAATCAGGATAGTAGGGGCATAACAACATGTTTGTTACAGGGCAATCCCATAATATTTTAGAGAGAGACCGCCAGGAGGTACAGGATGCAAAGCCAAGAAGCATCCGCGGAGCGTCGATATGCCGCACAAACCAAGCACGATACGTTGCTTGCTTCACGAACTGCAACACTTTCCCTTTATAGTCAGCTTGCTGCCTTAAGGCCCTTTAAACCAGATCAGGATGTTCAGCTTACCTTACAGGAGTTTTGTGAGGCATTAGTTGACTACACGGCAAGCGCGCATTTTCAGCTCTACCGCTTTATCGATGAAGGTACGGAACGTCGCCAGAATGTCCTCAAAATCTCCGAGCAGGTTTATCCCGATATTGCAGATACAACGCAGAAAATCCTTGATTTTAATGAAAAATATGACTGTGAGGACCATTGCGATAATCTAAGTCAACTGGATGAAGACTTGTCCAGTTTAGGTGAAATTCTTGCAGACAGGATCCTTTACGAAGACCAGGTCATTGCGGCACTCACCGTCGAACGTTAAGTTCTGACCCAGCCAGGGATTTCCCCCCGTCAACTTAGTGGCACATACCTCAAGGTACTGGTCGCATGTTTTAAAGTGTGCCCGCCGTCCGTGAGCAGGCAGGGGGAGGTAAAAAGTGTCCAGATCGCGCCCTTCGGGGCGAACGAACTGGTGATTTTCTATCTGGTTGTTAATTAGGCAGCGAGGTATTCAATGACCCTGGCTGAAGCCTTGCTGTAATCCGTTCTTTGTTTTTCTTCTTCCGTTGCCAGCAACAAGACCGCCTCTTCAAGGCTAATTTCCTCCACATCGTACTTTGGTATCGTCTCGTTCATACGGTTCTCCCAATTGATCTTTAGAAGATTTAGATAGTTATATAGCCTTTCTTAGATCAAATATCAAGAAGATTATATAACTTATTGAAATATTTATCTATTTAGTGATTGGACAGGATTTTCTGTGACGGAGTTGTCAGTTACTGTTAAAAGGATATATATTCAATAGCCCTAACTACACTAGAAAATCAGAGTGCAGCCCCATAAACGTGGCGAATAACAAGAATACGGGTTATGCACCAGGGAGGAGCAAGCAGTTGGCTTATGCAATTGTGATCAATCTCGACTATGAGAACCATCCACCTGAGGTATGCTCAGAACTGTGGAATGTCATTAAGCTC
>JASFLL010000374.1:0-3102 GCA_050118115.1 Thioalkalispiraceae bacterium | reverse complement strand
TGAAGAAATGGCGCGCTCTTTTCATGCTGCGGTTCAGGCACGCAGTCTGGCACAGCAACGGGGTAGCTCGGAACCAGAGGCCGTATTTGTGGCCGCGCTACTTTCACGGCTTGGCAAACTGGCCTTCTGGTGTTTTCCATATGGACGTGCCAATGCCATGGATGAGGCCTACCGCAACTGGGAAGACCATGATAAGGCCGAAGAATCAGTGCTTGGCTTTTCCCTCAAGGATCTTTCGAGCGCACTCAATTCAGAATGGAGTCTCAGTACCTTATTAACTGATTACCTGGCCGGTAACAATCAGGACAATAAGGCCATTCGTGATCTTGAATTTGCCAATACCCTGGTGCTCTCTGCTGAAAATGGCTGGGGAGGGATTAATACCGGGGAGTGTATTAAAAAGATATCGGAACATATCGGCTTATCGTTGGACGAGGTAAGAGAACTTGTGCAAAAAAATGCCCATGAAGCGGCACTCACCGCCAGGGAATATGGTGCCGAGGCCGCAATCAAATATATTCCTCTGCCACTTGTCGGCGATGAAGATGAAACTGAAAAAGTCGGCATACAGCATGTTGCCGATCAATCCCTGCAGATGGATATACTCCGTGAACTCACCACCATGCTGCATGAAAAAGCCGACATCAACGCAATTCTTGGTACCATCAGCGAAGGTATTTATCGTGCTCTCGGAATGGAACGAACTATCATCGCCTTCACATCACTACAGGACAATGTATTAACAGCCAAATATACGCTCGGGGATGAACAGGATAAATTTAAAAACTGTTTTGTGATTTCACTCAATGAAAAAAATATCTTTTCCGCAATTTTAAAATCCAAACAGGCATTCTGGTTGAATGATAAAACCCGGAAAAACAGTTTGCCGCTCATCAATGAACCCATCAAACAATGTCTTGATGTACTTGAGTTCTTTGCCATGCCCATCTGGGTCAATGGTCAGGGACGCGGTTTGATCTATGCCGATTGCAAACGGAGTGGTCGCAAACTGTCACTGCAGGAATTCCAGACCTTTACACATTTTAGTGAATATGCATCGATAGCCTTCGATCTGCTGGCCAGCCAGTCAACTAAAAGATAATCAGGTTTTAGATACTGACAGCTTCAATCAATCCGATTGAATCATTTTTCGGTGTATTGACTGCTCTGCTGACAGGATGCATTACCAAGTCATCTTCGTTATAAGGATTTAGCAGGTTTTTCAATTTATCAACATTTGTTTCACTTTCATCCAGCCACAGTTCAAAATCCTCATTATTCAAGATCACCGGCATACGATGATGTATCTGCTGCATCATCGGATTGGCATCTGTGGTAATAATGCTGAATGAAATTATTGTTTCTGGTTCATCCGGCTTCGCTGCATGTCGCGTTGCAGGCCAAAGCTCCCAGATTCCCGCCATTGACAGCAGTGACCTGTCTTTTTTATAGATATAATATGGTTGTTTAATTTGATTTTTTTCTGTTACCTGTTTGTCAGTTTGTGTTGCATGCCATTCATAAAACCCATCACAGGGGACCAGGCAACGCTTATGACGAAATGCATTTCTGTACGCAGGCTTCTGGTCGACTGTTTCGGCTTTGGCATTAATCATATTGAATTTTGGATCCAGCCCCTTTGACCATCCCGGCACGAGTCCCCAGCGCATCAATTTACATACCCGCTGATGCTGTTCCTGGAGAACAACCGGTGCCATCTGGGTAGGTGCGATGTTATATGACAGGTGATAGGTGGGTACTTCACCATGCAGGTGAAAATAGTCGAGCAACGAGTTTGGTTCCCGGCCTAAGGTGTATCGTCCGCACATAACACTATCGCCTTTTTCTCTTCCTCAGTTTTTTAAGCTTGTTATTATCGGGCTGCAATTAACCATATCTAGATAGACTGGCGTGGCCCGCGTGGTTTCCACGCTGGCGAGATTACATTAGGCATATCGGAACGTTTTAACAAACGCGCCGGTCCTAACGTTAACTCTCCATAGCGCTGGTTAATGCTGTCCACCATTTTATTTACCGCCTGCCGTTCACTCTGGTCTTCACCGAACAGCTCAAGCTGGCCATCAACTGGCCTGGGATCAAGAGCAGTGATATGAACCTGCGATACGCCTTCTCCACGCCAGTATTCATCAAGCATCTGTCGGGTCAGCGCCGTGATTGTTTTCCCGTCATTGGTAGGTACCGTAGTTCGATAAGTATCACCCAACCAGCCATATTGGGTTAACAACCCAATTGAAAAACTTCTGGCCTGCAATGAGTAACGACGCAGGCGTGTCGCCAGTTTTTCACTCATATGTAAAAGATACATGAGCAGGGTATCAAGATTCTTTGTGTTCGGCGGCATAACTTTTCCATGTCCGAGGGTTTTCGGTGCCGCTACACTGGTATGGATGGCCTCCGGGTCTAACCCCTGGCACATTAACCAGATTCGCCGGCCCGGATAACCGAAGCGCTTAGCCAGGACACCAATCGGCAAACGTGACATGTCGCCACAGGTATAAACACCCCGTGCAGCCAGAAAGCGACCTATGCCTTCCGCAATACCGCATAATTTGGTGACAGGCACATCCTTTAAATATTCCCTGGCCTCCCAGGGCGGCAAAACGCCCAGGCCGTCCGGCTTGTGACACTTGGCAATATATTTTGCTGTAGTTTTGTCTCCGCCCACGCCTACCGTGCAAGGTAAGCCGACGACTTGTTGAATCAAATCTTTTGTCTGTTGTGCTATAGATTCAGGCACACCCAATAACTTCTGGCAATGTGTCACATCGAGAAAGGCTTCATCAACAGAAAATATTTCCAGGTCCGGGCTGATTGTCTCCCGTAATACATCAGTCATACGCGTTGCAAGCTGGGCATAGCGTTGCGGGCGTGCCGGGCGTTGAACCAACGCTGGACAACGTTGCTGGGCTTCCTTGATACGCATGCCCGTATGAATTCCCCGGGCCCGCGCCTCATAAGAACAGGTAATAATACAGGTACCACGCAAACCATTTGTCACTGCAACCGGTTGCTGTCGCAAGGCAGGATCATCCAGTTGCTCGATGGATGCAAAGAACGCATCCATATCGATGAAAACAATAG
>JASFLL010000373.1:0-3106 GCA_050118115.1 Thioalkalispiraceae bacterium | reverse complement strand
CACAGGGACTTACTGGCAGACATGGTATTGCCTCATGAAAGCGGCGAGGCGGTATCACTGATCGAGCGCCAGGTATCGATTCTGCGTGAACAGAAAGATGAGCATAAACAGAAACTACAACAACTCATCCAGAATGCCCAGCAAAATGAACAGCTGGTAAACAAGTTGAATAAGCTGATTCTGGACATGATGGATACGACTTCGCTTGAACAACTTGTTCGCCTGGTACAAAAACGACTGGTATCAGATTTCAACGCCGACGAAGTCAGCGTACGTTTTGTGGATGGCAAGGTGAAATCAGACCATGCCAGCCTGTTAGATAATCAGGGTCGTGCTGCATTTGACGGTGTGATTGAGAAGTGCAAACCGGTATGTGGTCGTCTTACGACGGAACAAATGCAGGTTTTGTTTAATGATGCCGCGGAGTCAATCAAATCAGCCGCATTAATGCCGTTGCTAACTAACAAAGGAAACAAGGAATGTTTAGGGCTGGTGGCAATTGGCAGTAAAGATGTAACACGTTTTAGTGCCGATATGGATACACTATTCCTTGACCACCTTGCCATGGTATTAACACGAATGATAAACCAGCACTTTTAATGCAATGGATAAGCATGAGCTTGAACAGCTGGATAAATTCTATCAAAAACTACGTAATCGTAACCTTTCCATACATACGCTTAAAAATTATCAGCGCGATTTAAACAAGCTGGTTGCATATTGTGATGCAAGTGCTGTTTCCAGTTGGGCAGAGCTGGATGAACAGCATATACGTGTGCATGTTAGCCAGTGTCATCGCAAAGGTCTGTCAGGTAAAAGCCTGCAACGCGCCCTGTCTTCCATGCGGACCTTTTTTGCCTTCCTGATTGAACAGGGAGATTTAAAATTTAATCCTGCCAAACAGGTGAAAGCTCCCAAGTCTGCCAGGAAGCTACCGCAAACGCTTGACGTGGATCGGGTAGGGCAGTTACTCACGATTGAAGGTAGTGATGACCTGGCGATTCGCGACCGCGCGATACTCGAACTGTTTTATTCCTCTGGTTTACGTTTATCAGAACTTACCGGACTGAACATGAATAGCCTGCTAAGTGATAACGAGATAAAAGTGAAAGGTAAAGGTAACAAGGAGCGGATATTACCTGTTGGTCGGAAAGCTGTTGCCGCCTTGAAACAATGGTTATCAATCCGCCATAAGCTAAGTAACGAAAATGAAAAGGCGTTGTTTGTTAGCCAGAAGGGAACTCGTCTGTCACCCCGTAGTGTGCAGCAACGACTACGACACTGGGTACTCAAGCAGGGGCTTGATACACATGTACATCCCCACATGTTGAGACACTCTTTTGCCAGCCATGTACTGGAATCATCGGGCGATTTACGTGCTGTGCAGGAGCTACTTGGTCATGCAGACATATCTACAACCCAGATTTATACCCACCTGGATTTTCAGCACCTGGCCAAGGTTTACGACCAGGCCCACCCCAGGGCACGTGTAAAACCCAAGAAGTAAGTGCTTAATAACCTGTTAGTACATCATTAACAGGTAGCTAATAAATTGACCTGCAAAAAGTACTGAACCCTGAATATTATATTGATTATTCAGTATTCAGTGCTACACTGCATCAATATGGAAGCCAAGACGACAGAAAACCAGGAAGAAACGCGTGCCCGCATCCTTGATGCGGCCGAAGCGCGTTTTCGCACCTACGGCTATGGCAAAACTACCATGGCAGAAATCGCTACCGATGTGGGTATGTCTGCCGCCAACCTTTACCGTTTTTTTGAAAACAAGCTGGATATTGGCGCAGCGCTGGCACAACATTGTTTCGCCGAGCGGGAGAAAGCCATTCTTGAGGTAGTTAATGCCCCGGAGTCGAGTGCTGCAGAAAAATTGCAGGGTTTTGTTCTTACCATCCTGCGTCATACATACGGCCAGTTCAGCGCCGAACCAAAAATCAATCAGCTGGTAGAAACCATCATTACCCGGCGCCAGGACCTGGTGCAAAAAAAAATCGAGAGAGACCAGGAACTGGTAATAGAAATCCTGCGCCAGGGACAAGCATCAGGTGAGTTTGATATTGATGATCTGGTCAGTACTGCCGAGGCAGTTCGTAACGCCACGGTGAAGTTCTGTATGCCATTGTTTATGCATATGTATCCACTTGAAGAGTTTGAACGCATGGCAAATGAAGTTGTACAGCTATTACTGAAAGGTCTTATAAAACACAAATAAAAGTTTCTCGCACACTGGATAAGTTACGCAATTTCCAGTGTTAAGAATGGATATAGGAGACAGTGCCATGTAGCAGTTTGAAGCAAATTTTGGGCGCTATGTACTGAAGTACCGTTGGTTCATTATCCTGCTATCGGTTGTACTGGTGATGTTGGCGGCCAGTGGTGGCAAGAATCTCAAGTTTGATACCAATTACCGGGTGTTTTTCAGTGATGATAACCCGCAACTTAAGGCGTTTGATAAACTCGAACAAACCTATACGCGTAACGATAACGTCCTGTTCGTGTTAACGCCAAAAGACGGTAACGTATTTACGCGCGAGACACTGGCGGTCGTAGAAGCGGTTACCGAAAAAGCCTGGCAAATACCTTATTCAATTCGTGTTGACTCCATTACCAACTTTCAGCATACCTTTGCGGAAGGGGATGATCTTGTCGTACAGGATCTTGTCTCAGATGCAAAAAATTTATCTGACGAAGAAATAAAACAGATCCGTAACACCGTTAATAATGAGCCGCTACTGGCACAGCGGCTGATTTCACCATCCGGACATGTGACCTCGGTATCTGTCACTATCCAGTTACCAGGTAAAGATGAAACCAAGGAAGTACCCGAGGTAGTCAGCTTTGCACGTGCTATGGCTGATGAAATTCGTCAGCAAGCTCCCAATGTTGAAGTACGTTTATCCGGCATGGTGTTAATGAACAATGCTTTTTCAGAAGCTTCAAAGAACGACATAACAAGCCTGGTACCAATGAGTTTCCTGGTCATGCTTATTGTACTGGGTGTATTGTTAAAAGGCATTTCTACAACATTTGGTATTATGCTAGTTATCATGATGTCGATAGTCAGCGGTATGGGGTTGGGCGGGTACAT
>JASFLL010000372.1:0-3107 GCA_050118115.1 Thioalkalispiraceae bacterium | reverse complement strand
GGCCAGTGATTCCTACCAAACAAAATGGTCAGAGATCGATGTATCTTGCGAAGCCTGTCATGGACCCGCTTCCAATCACCTCAAGTGGGCCAATACCACAGAACAAGATGATTCGTGGAGCAAAATTAAAGACAAAGGCCTGGTTGTCAGTTTAACGGATACAGCTAATAGTCAATGGCAACTTGAACCCAGCCAGATCATTGCCAGGCGAAGTTCCCAGGCTAATACGAATGTGCAACTGGATATCTGTGCACGATGCCACGCGCGCCGCGGTGTCTTTACCGATGACTACCGTCAGGGAAAACCGTTATTGGATACCCACGCGCCAGCGTTGCTGACCGAGGAATTGTATTTTGCCGATGGACAAATCAAGGATGAGGTGTATGTCTACGGCTCCTTTTTGCAGAGCAAGATGTACAAAGCGGGGGTTATCTGCAGTGATTGCCATAATCCGCACAGTTTAAAAACAAAGGCCCAGGGAAACGACCTGTGCACCCGCTGTCACAGTAGCAAACGATTCAATAATCAGAAACATCACCATCACGCGGAGGGCAGCCAGGCAGCCCAATGTGTCTCCTGCCACATGCCAGCGCGAACCTATATGGTGGTCGATCCACGCCGGGACCACAGTTTTCGCGTTCCGCGCCCGGACTTGAGCGAAAAGATACAAACACCCAATGCCTGTAATGGCTGTCACGACAAGCAAACCGCTTCATGGGCATCTCAGCAGGTTAAAAGCTGGTTTGGTGACAAAACCAGAAAATCGCGTCATTATGGGGAAATTATTGACGCTGGTCGTCGCGGCCTGGCGCAAGCAGACATTGATCTGGCGGAACTGGCATCCAATAAAGACAACCCGGACATCGTACGCGCTACGGCAATTTCATTACTCGACCGTTATGCCTATCCCCGGCTTCCTGATCTTTTACGGCAAACGCTTAATGATCAAAGCGCGCTGGTTCGCACGGCGGCACTTAGCGCTCTACCAATGATTGACCCAAACCAACAACTGGAACTCGGCTTCCCACTGTTATCGGATCCGATTCGACTGGTGCGTACTACTGCGGCAAGTGTCTTGATAAACGTGCCCGCCAATAACATCAGCGCCGAAAAAATCACGATAATGCAAAGCTCTGTTAACGAATACTTGGAGAATCAATACTACAACGCAGATCGACCCGAGGGACTGACCAACCTGGGTACCTTTTACATGAATTCACAGCAATTTGGTGAAGCGGAAAAATATTTCAAACTGGCGATTGAAAAAGGTCCTGCCCTGGCACAAGCCTATGTCAACCTGGCAGACCTCTACCGTTTACAACAGCAAGATCAGAAAGGCGAAGCCATTTTGCACCAAGGATTAAAAGCTTCGTTGAATAAACCGCCAATACATCACGCACTGGGTCTGTTATTGGTACGCCAGCAAAAATTGGAAGAAGCTTTACAACACCTGAAAGCCGCAGCTGACCAGGCACCCAACCAGGCGCGTTATCAATATGTTTATGGTGTCGCATTGCAATCCAGTAACGGCACCCCGGCGGCTGTTAAATACCTGCAGAAAGCATATAAGCAACATCCGGCTGACATCAATATCTTATATGCCCTGGCATCTTTCAACTTTGAAATGGGCGACACCAGTGCGGCACAAAAATACACCAGCGAATTACTGATCCTGGCACCGCAACATCAGGGGGCGCAACAATTGATGCAGCAACTTGACGATCCTCAGGCGCAAAAATAAATATTCAAATAGACCGAATGCAAACCTGGCGAATATTCGCTACTATACTTGACTATCGTTTGCAACCGAAATGCATTTCAGTGTGCGCTGTCAACGGTTTCGCGTTCTCCCCGTTTTACGCCACGCAACGGCTCAACTCGTACGTCGGATTAGCGCCAGCGTAATCCGACATACGGTTGTTAAATATACTCACTTCATGATTGTCAATATTCCTTCATGGGCATCCAGCGCAATTCGCTACGCTATTGCGCCCTACGGAGAAATTCCGGAGCAGAGAGCACTATTCTCTAACAATAGCATCTATTGCCCCTAACCCGGGTTTTCCGATCTATATTTGATCGCTTGATTAGTGGTATAAATGCAGTTGCAATATCCAGGTTGCCCATTATGCTGCAGGCATAAGATAGAATCCAGAATAAAGGAATCCAAAATGACGACAAACTCGGCCACACCTCCTCACGATGAAATGTCCGGCAAAATAGTAGAAGTCGCTGTACGTCTTAGTGTGTTGGCAGTCTTGCTCATATGGTGTTTTCAAATATTGCGACCGTTTGCTATCCCCGTGATCTGGGCAATTGTCATCGCAGTGGCGATATCCCCCGTCCATAACAAACTGGTGGGGTGGTTACACGGTAGACGCGCGCTGGCGGCAACGCTGATTTCCGGTGTATTTTTAGTACTATTGATGGTGCCTACCGTGATATTGACAGAACTCTTGGTGAAAAACATTGCCACTCTGGCGCAAGAAATTCGCAGTGGGCAGTTTACCGTTCCGCCCGTGTCGGAAACGGTCAAAGATTGGCCTCTAATCGGTGACTACGTAGCCAAGTTCTGGCACCTTGCGACAACCAATTTAGACGAAGCATTAAAACTGGTGCAGCCCCAAATAAAAGCACTGGGCACCTGGCTGGTGGAGATCGCCGCCGGCACGGGAATGGCAATAATAATGTTTGTGGTTGCGTTTGTAATAGCGGGAGTATTACTTGCGCACTCCACAGGTGGTAAAAAAATCGCCCATAGCATCTCCAGACGTTTGGTGGGTGATCGCGGCGATGACTTCGCCAATTTAGCCCAAGCCACGATTCGCAGCGTGGCTCGCGGTGTATTAGGCGTTGCCGTCATTCAAGCGTTGCTTGCTGGCATCGGTTTTATGGTTGCCGGAGTGCCCGGCGCAGGAATTTGGGCATTATTGTGCCTGATTTCGGCCGTAATACAGATTGGTGTCGGTCCCATAGTGATACCAGCGATTATTTATGTTTTTGCAACTGGCGACACACTAACCGCGGTGCTATTTCTCATCTGGAACTCTGGAGTTATGGTACTCGATAACGTGTTAAAACCATTGCTTATGGGACGTGGCGTTGAC
>JASFLL010000371.1:0-3130 GCA_050118115.1 Thioalkalispiraceae bacterium | reverse complement strand
GTCAACGAATTCTAAAATAATAAATGGGTATGACAATACCGCAGATAAGTATAAATGACACGATTTGTTGTTATGAAATACGGCTGGCAGGCCGGGTTCAGGCAGTTGGGTTTCGCCCTTTTGTCTATCGACTTGCAAAACAACATAAAATCAACGGGGAAGTGTCAAACAGCGGTGGGGAAGTGTATATTGTTGCGCAGGGTGATAAGGAGAAGATCAGTGAATTTATACAGGCGCTGATTGATGATGCTCCGGAGATTTCGCAGCCACGACTAGTCTCCAGTCAGGCCGTCGCATTACAGGACATAACATCATTCAGGATTAAACCCTCTTCAAGTGCCAGGAGTAACGAGATTCATGTGCCGCCTGATTACTTCACCTGCAATCACTGTCTGAAAGAATTAAATGATCCGAATGATCGGCGATATCAGTATCCATTTATAAACTGTACCCAATGCGGTCCTCGCTATACCCTTATTAAGAGTTTACCCTATGATCGTCCCAATACCAGCATGGCGGAGTTTTCGCTATGTGCGGCATGCGAGCGTGAATATAACGATCCAGAAAACCGCCGCTATCATGCAGAACCGTTAGCCTGTCCGGAATGTGGTCCGACAATTCTATTCCAGTCGGGGGAAGACAGCATAACTGGAATAGATGCAGCCCTGGCTGCCTGCCTGTCAGCGCTGGAAGATGGTGAAATTGTTGCGATCAAGGGAGTAGGTGGCTATCACCTGTGCTGTGATGCCCAGAATAAGCTGGCCATAAAACAGTTGCGAGCGTTAAAGTCCCGACCACATAAACCCCTGGCGCTGATGTTTCCCGAAGTCGGTGATGATGGCTTGCAGCAGGTAAAGCAATTTGTCGAGCTTAATGATAAACAAGCAGCATTCCTCTCTTCAGCCATGCGCCCATTATTATTGCTGGACAAAAAACCAGGTGCGACTTTATCTGACATTATTTCACCGGGTCTTGATCAACTGGGTGTGATGATGCCCTACAGCCCCTTGCATCACCTGATCTTAAAGGAAATGCAACGACCCATTATTGCCACCTCGGCCAATATCAGTGGCGAACCGGTATTAACAGACAATAGCGAAGTCGAAACACGTTTGGCACATATCACCCAAAACTTTTTACATCATGATCGTCCTGTTGTGCGGCCGGCAGATGATAGCGTTTTTCGTTTTATTGCAGAGCAGCCACGTCCGGTTCGTATCGGTCGCGGCCAGGCGCCACTGGAGCTAACACTGCCTGTTACAGTTCCGAAACCCATGCTGGCCTGCGGCGGTTTTATGAAAAACACAGTGGCTCTGGCTTTTGATAAGCGTGTAGTGATATCACCACATATAGGCGAGATGGGGAGTCTGCGCTCGCAACAGGTATTTGAGAAGGTGATCCATGATTTACAGTCACTTTATCAAATTGAGCCTGAGGTATATGTTTGTGATGCTCATCCCGATTATTCGACATCACGTTGGGCAAGACGCCAGAACGGGCAACTTATGGAAATCTTCCATCACCACGCACATGCTGCCTGTGTGGCGGGTGAGTTCCCGCATGAAAAGAACTGGTTAGTATTTGCCTGGGATGGTGTTGGCTATGGAATGGATGGAACACTTTGGGGCGGAGAAACGTTTTATGGTCAGGCTGGGCAGTGGCAACGTGTCGCCAGTATGCGACCGTATCATTTACCCGGGGGCGATAAAGCTGCACGGGAACCCCGCTATTCAGCCCTCGCAATTAATTGGGAGCTAGGCCTGTCATCTGATAATACATCTCATAACGACTTGTTATTCACGGCCTGGCAAAAGCGCATCAACACGGCAACAAGCACTGCGGTGGGACGTTTATTTGATGCGGCGGCCGCTATGCTCGGTGTCTGTAAAACGGCGAGTTTTGAAGGACAGGCAGCGATGTTACTGGAAGCACGGGCAAGACAGGGCAAAGCCGATGGGATTACTTTACCTGTCCTTGAAAACCCGGATGGCGTACTGTCAGTGGATTGGGAGCCGTTATTTAAATATTTACTTCAAGCAGAAGATGTTTCAAACGCAGCATACGCTTTCCATGTTACGCTGGCAGAGACACTACGTGAACAGGTGAAACACTTAAGTAAGCGCTATGGCGATTTTGCGGTAGGTTTAACCGGTGGCGTGTTCCAAAACAAGTTACTGTGCGAACTTGTCATGAATTATTTAACTGATGCAGGTGTTAGAACATACATGCCGATCAAGATACCCGTGAATGACGGTGGTTTATGTTATGGTCAGATCGTCGAGGCGTCAACAATGCTGGCAGGTAAACATGGTTGAACGTATCTCTCTTTCTCATGGGAATGGTGGACGTCTGATGCGCGAATTGATCGAGGAAATAATCGCGCCCTGTCTGTCTAAAGTCATTGTTGATACCCAGAACGATGCCGTTTCGGTTTCTCTGGCTCAGCCGGTTGAGCGACTCGTGATGACGACAGATGGCTTTACCGTAAAGCCGCTTGAATTTCCGGGCGGAGACATTGGTTCTCTTGCAGTCCATGGCACCATCAATGATCTTGCTGTCAGTGGTGCGACACCACTTTATCTCAGTCTGAATATGTTTATCGAAGAAGGTTTTGCACTTGCTACGCTTAAACGTATTTTAACCAGCATGCAACAGGCCGCGCATGAGGCCAATATCAAAATTGTTTGTGGTGATACCAAGGTGGTTCCAAAGGGTGAAGGCAGTGACCTTTACCTGGCTACCACCGGAGTCGGCATCCGGAATGAGGATAGGTTACTCGGTTTTGATCAAATTCAGAATGGTGATGCCATCCTGGTCAGTGGTCCGGTGGGTGATCACGGGATTGCCGTGATGTTTGCGCGCGAACAATTTGGCCTGCGTGGTGATCTGAAATCGGATGCAGCCTCTGTGTTACCCCTGACCCGCGCATTACTGGAAGTGGAAGGGCTGCGATTCATGCGTGATCCAACGCGCGGAGGCCTGGCCACAGTATTGAACGAGATATGCCATGCAACCGGATATGGTATGCAGGTCAATATGCCTGACATCCCGGTACGAGAACCCGTTGCCATGGTCTGCGATATGCTGGGATATGACCCGTTATACCTTGCCTGTGAAGGAAGAGTCGTTG
>JASFLL010000370.1:0-3149 GCA_050118115.1 Thioalkalispiraceae bacterium | reverse complement strand
GTGTCAGAGCAACTGAACGATCAACACCGGCACGCAGGAATGCCTCACGGGATGCCAGTTTTACTTCGAGTCCTTTTATATCATCGGGGGTCGCTGACAACAGCTCAATTTCAGCAACCAGTGGCTCATTCAAAGCCGACTTCATATTAATGTTGCCAAAGCCGAGGGCGTTAACCGTTGCTGGAATTGAAATAAACCACGCGAGCAGGAACCCTGCCGCGATTTTTGCCGATATTCTTAGCCTTTGTTGCATTTTTTGCGTCTCCCACACGCAACCCAAAAACGTCAAAAATTGCTTTTAGTTCATGGATTTGGGCGATAAAACCTCGAAAAATCTTTATAAGAATTGTGTAACTATAGCTTATAAATAGTCTTTTACCAAAATTTCTGCAAGTTGAACACCATTAATTGCAGCCCCTTGATGGACATTATCAGCGACCGCCCAGAGGTTGATTCCCTGCGGCCAGGTCGGGTCCTTTCTAATCGCACCTATATACACACCGGCTTGGTTAACTGCATCGGATACAACAGTGGGACTGTTCAATTCTTGATCAACCAAGTGTAGATCTACTGCGACATTGATCAAATCTTCTATCTTTTGTATCGGTACCTCGGCGCCAAACTCAAGCTGAATTGCCATCGAATGTCCAAAGAAAACAGGCACCTGGACCAGCGTACTATTGACTGACAAGGCATCATCACCAATCACCTTGCGCAGCTCCTGCTCGATCTCGCCTGCCATCCCAGATTCGGAGCCGGAGCCAGATATATGGCAGGCATGGGGTAAAACATTAAACGCAATTTGTTTAGCAAAGTGTTTCGTCCTGATCGGTTTTAAGTTGAACAACGCAATACTCTGCTCAGACAGCTCGTCGATTGCCTTGCGACCATATTCAGAGACCGCCCGCATCAACACCACATTCACCCTCTCGACGACCGCCAGTTTCGTCAATGGCGCAATTATCTGGGCAAGATGGGTGACGCTGCTATCCGGACAGGCAATGACCTTGCCTTCAAGATCACGCAGTGCTTCTGCGTTGACGTCTGAAACAATTAGCGGCACATCCTGCTTCAGGCGCGATGCTGCAGAGAAGTCGATACAGTAACAGCCTGCCTTTACAGCCCTCTCTATATATTCATCGGTAACTTTAGCTGGCACACAGAAAAAACATAAGTCGGCTTTGCTAAAATCAAAATCACTCAGGCTGTGGACACTAAGGTATTTTTTTCCAAACGCGACAGACTCTGACTCAGTTTGTCCGCTCGCAAGAGGATACAACTGACCCACTGAAATTTTACTTTCAGATAGATGCTCGAGAACGGCGCTACCGACCAGACCGGTAGCGCCAACCACCGCGATATTGATTTGTTTTTCCATCAGCTGTTGCTAAAGAACATTAGGATTCAAGTAAAATTCTCAGAGTTCGGCGTAACGGCTCAGCGGCACCCCACAGTAACTGGTCACCGACGGTAAATGCAGACAAATACTCTGGTCCCATCGTTAGTTTTCGCATGCGACCCACAGGCACCGTGAGTGTGCCTGTCACAGCCGCCGGGGTAAGATCATTCATCGTCATTTCCCGATCATTAGGCACAACCTTCACCCAGTCATTGGCTTCAGCCAGTATGCCCTCGATCTCATTAACCGGCACATCTTTTTTGAGTTTGATTGTCAGTGCCTGAGAATGACAGCGCATGGCACCGACACGGACACAGAGTCCATCGATGGGTACAGGGTGATCACTGCGACCGAGGATCTTATTGGTCTCCACCTGCGCCTTCCATTCTTCCTTGCTTTGCCCTGATTCCAGCTGCACATCAATCCATGGAATTAAACTCGCTGCTAATGGTACTGGCCAGTGTTCAACTGGATAGTTATCGCTACGAATAAACTCCGTGACCTGCTTATCGATTTGTAAAATGGCACTGGCAGGATCATCAACCAATGCTTTGACATCATCGTGAATGGCGCCCATTTGCCTGATCAGCTCGCGCATATTCTGGGCCCCGGCCCCGGAGGCAGCCTGGTAAGTCATAGGTGTAATCCACTCGATAAGATCTTTTTCAAACAAGCCGCCAATAGCCATTAACATCAGGCTTACCGTACAGTTTCCACCCACATACGTCCTGGTTCCTTTGGCAATAGCATCTTTGATCACACTGAGGTTAACCGGGTCGAGGACAATAATACTATCATCAGCCATGCGCAGACTTGATGCCGCATCGATCCAGTAGCCATCCCAGCCTGCACTGCGGAGTTTTGGGTAAACCTCTTTAGTGTAATCGCCTCCCTGACAGGTAATAATGATGTCCATGTTCCTGAGTTCATCAATATCTTTGGCATCTTTGAGCGGTGGCACATCCTTACCAATATCCGGGCCCGCCTGGCCAGCCTGTGAGGTGGTAAAAAAAACAGGCTCGATGACATCGAAATCTTTTTCCTCACGCATGCGTTGCATCAGGACTGAACCGACCATGCCACGCCAACCAACTAAACCAACACGTTTCATTTTGTTACCCCTAAGTTCTATTTTTTGATTAATTCTTTAGTTTGTTAATAACAGCTGAACCCATATCTGAAGTACTGACCCGGGTCATACCTTCACTATATATATCTGTTGTACGTAAACCATCATCAAGAACATCACTGACCGCTTTTTCAATTCGATCAGCCAGTGCGGTTTCATTTAATGTATAACGCAACATCATGGCCACAGATAAAATCGTCGCCAGAGGGTTGGCAATATTCTTGCCGGCGATATCCGGTGCTGAACCATGAATCGGCTCATACATGCCCTGTCCCGTTTCATTCAATGAAGCTGAGGGCAACATCCCAATCGAGCCAGTCAACATCGCAGCAGCATCCGACAAAATATCACCAAACATATTCGTAGTAACCATCACATCAAACTGTTTGGGTGCACGCACTAACTGCATGGCGGCATTATCCACATACATGTGACTTAACTCGATATCCTGGTGTTGTTTATGTAATTCAATAACTGTGTTACGCCAAAGCTCGGTGCACTCCAGTACGTTTGCCTTATCTACTGAACAGACTTTACTGTTACGCTTACGGGCAATATCAAATGCAACCCTGGCAATGCGAGTAATCTCAGACTCTTTATATACGAGAGTGTTAAACCCCT
>JASFLL010000369.1:0-3154 GCA_050118115.1 Thioalkalispiraceae bacterium | reverse complement strand
TCGATGGAATGAGCTGAATAGCTAAACTTATTTAAAAAGCGGGTAAAAATTTGTCCCGCGTGAAACGGTTGTGTGGCTAATACCTGGCGCACATAGGCAATATTGGTCTCAACGCCATAGATATCGGTTTGTGCCAAAGCGGTATCCAGTTGCCGGATCGCGGTTTCACGATCAGGCGCTTTGGTGATTATCTTGGCGAGCATGGGATCAAACAAGGGTGAAACTTCACTGCCCGTTTCTACCCAGCTATCAATACGCAGATGGTCTAAAGTTGGAAAACTGACCTGGCTCAACAAACCGGAAGAGGGTCGAAAGTCCTTATTGGGATCTTCGGCATAGACTCTTGCTTGAATCGCGTGACCGCTGGGTTGCAGATTATCGGGCAGGACTTTGAGTTCATTGGCGGCCAAGCGAACCATCCATTCAACCAGGTCCACCGCGAACACTTCTTCCGTAACACCATGCTCCACCTGCAAGCGGGTATTGACCTCCAGGAAATAAAACCGGTCTGATTTTTGATCATAGACAAACTCGACGGTACCCGCATTACGATAGTTAACCGCTGCGGCGAGGCGCACAGCCGTCTGATGTAACGCTGATCTCACTGCATCGGGAATGTTGGGAGCGGGTGTTTCTTCGATGACTTTCTGGTTGCGCCGTTGCGTTGAACAATCACGTTCGCCTAATGCGATCACATGGCCGCGTCCGTCACCGAAAACCTGTACTTCAATATGCCGTGCGTACTCCACGAACTTTTCGATAAACACTCCGGCATTGGAAAAATTACTCTGGCTCAGCCGCTTGACCGATTCAAAGGTCCGGGTCAGTTCGTGCTCATCCCAACACAACTGCATACCGATACCACCGCCCCCCGCGGTACTTTTTAACATGATCGGGTAACCAATGGGATGGGCTGACTCAACAGCCTGTTCGATACTATCCAGTAAACCTGTGCCGGGCAGAAGCGGAATATTGTTATCCCGAGCAAGCTGACGCGCGGTATGTTTCAATCCAAAGGCTTGCATTTGTTCTGCGGTAGGACCAATAAACACCACATCCTGTGCTTCACACCGCTTTACAAACCCCGGATTTTCACTTAGAAAACCATAACCGGGGTGCACCGCATCCACTTGCGCGTGGCTTATTATCTCAAACAACTTGTCCTGATCGAGGTATGTGTCTGCCGCACGGCCCTCACCCAATGACCAAGCTTCATCAGCCTCCTGGACGTGCAGAGAGTAGGCATCGGCCTCGTTGTACACCGCAACCGATTTAATACCTAACTTTTTCAGGGTGCGGATAATCCGGGTAGCAATAGCGCCGCGATTGGTGATTAAAACGCTTTTGAACATAGTTCCTTGAACATAGTTGCTTGGTCATTGACACACGTAGTAGGCCGTCCCACTGTGATACGTTCGGCTACCGGGCCGTCCCGGTGGCTTATATTCCCAGTAACCTATATTATAGCGACTTGGTTCCAGATCAAGACTTCGATGGGTGTTGGATTATAGCCATTACACGGATTGTTCAATTGCGGACAATTCGAGATCAGCACAATTACATCCATGGCGGCTTTTAGCTCCACATATTTACCCGGCGCGGAAATACCATCCTCGAATGTTAACCCCCCTTGCTCAGTCACCGGGACATTCATAAAAAAATTAATATTATGGGTGATATCACGTTTGCTCATCCCGAATTCATCATTCTCCGCGACGGCCAACATCCAACTATCACGGCAGGCGTGCATGCATTTTTTTTCCAGCGCGTAGCGCACCGTATTGCTTTCCGTCGCACAAGCTCCTCCCAGTGTATCGTGACGCCCGCAGGTATCGGCGACAATCTCCAACATGACATTGCCTTCATTAGAGATTAGCTTGGTCCCGGTGGTCAGGTAAACATTACCCTGTTCACGAATCGTGTCGACGGCACTATACCGTTCGGTGGGATCATCAGCACTATAAAACAGCGTATCCGCTGCCTGATTGCCTTCCAGGTCGAGGATACGTATCGTCTCACCGGCATTAAGGCGCTTCATAAAGTAGTTGCCGGCGGGTACGATCTCGCGATAAATGGCCTGTTCCGCTTGTAATGCACTTTGCTTAATCATGCTGACACCCATCGATGCCTAAATGATAGATTTCATTGTTTTTGAAGCCCCGCTGATTCTCAGCGCGAAAATTCCTGCAGAAATCATCCTCAGCCACGGGTTGCGCCTGCCTGATCTGGTATCGAACCGGCTTGCTGGGATACTCAGTGGCGGTGTTTAAGGGATGCGGACAGGTATGCATTAATACCAGCGTATTCATCTCAAAGCGTAACTCCACATAGTCGCCTGGTTTACTGCTGTCGGCGACGTAATTAAGATTGCCCGCATTATCGACTTCCACTCGGCTGAACAGGTTTAGGTTCGCCGCCATATCCTTTTTGCCCAGGCCGTATTTGGCCAACTCCACCAGAAAACTGTCATAACCGTTCTGGTACCAATCATTGCGGTATTCCTGATAAGTATGTTCACCCCATTTTTCTTTTACACTTTTTTTCGTTGTGTTACCGCAAACTGTTTCATGCCAACCGACGGTGTCATCGGTAATGGAGCAAAAGATACGGCCCATGTCCGAATAGAGACAATTCCCCTTGGTTAATTTAAACGTGTGCTGGCACTTTAACGTATCCGGAGCGTTATAGCGTTCAAGTAAATTCTCTGGGTTATAAAACAACATGCCCAGATTGGCGCCGCCATCAATATCGATCAAGCGCAGGCTGGTACCCCGGCGCATATGCAGCGACCAATGACAGGCGCCTGATAACACATCTTCATATAATATTTTTTCCGGCTGGCTCATGGTTTAACACTCACCCTTTTGTTAGGTAGCGGATGCAGCGGGGGCATTATCGCCGCCGACATCAGCAGTTGTCCCGTATGCACACCCTTACAGCTGATCATTTTGTCCGCAATCATTTTCAATTTCTTCGCTGGCCCTTGAACAAGTATAACTTCAAGTGTCTGAGCATCAACCAGATTGACATTTAGCGAACTGATTACCTCGTCAATATGTGTGTATTGCAATTCGGTAAGCCGCTTTTTAAGCCCGACTGTGGAGTGGTCATAAACCAAGTTTATGGTACCAACCATGACTGTTTCATCAAGCTT
>JASFLL010000368.1:0-3188 GCA_050118115.1 Thioalkalispiraceae bacterium | reverse complement strand
TCAGGGGATTGCGGTGGATGCCATTGACGCGAAACTCATAATGAAGGTGTGGACCCGTTGCCCGGCCTGAACTACCAACATAGCCTATGATCTGTCCCTGTTTTACTCGCTTACCAACATGTATACCGCGGCGGTATGAAGACATATGTGCATACAGGGTACTGTATCGGCCACCATGCTGAATAATAATCGTACGTCCATAGCCACCTTTGCGGCCCTTGTGAATAATTTTTCCATCGCCGGATGCACGGATAGGTGTTCCGCGTGGTGCCGCATAGTCAACGCCAGTATGCATGCGCATCCGGTTAAGGATAGGGTGGTGGCGTTTGCCGAAACGCGAACTGATACGGCGAAAATCAACCGGTGTACGCAAAAAGGCCTTGCGCATGGACAGACCGGTTGGCGAGTAATAATCACTTCGATTACTCGCGTCAGTATAACGGATGGCTTTATAGGATTTACCCTGGTTTACAAATTCTGCTGCGAGGATAGGACCATTCCCGATTTTTTCGCCATTCAGATAATCTTCCTCATAGATAACCGTAAAGTGATCACCCTGGCGGATATCCAGGGCAAAGTCGATATCCCAGCCAAAAATATTGGCCAGTTCCATGGTCAGGCTATCGGACAGACCGGCCACGCGACCGGCTTCAAAGAGTGAACTGGTGACCATGGCGGAAGCATGATTGATGCGTTTCTCGACATCTTTGTGATGGTAGCTAGCGACAAAATTATCACCATCGCGCTGGACAGCCAGCGTTTCCAGTTTGTTCACTTCATACAGGAGCGTCTCCAAATTACCATCTTCATCAATACTGAAACGGAAACTTTGTCCTGGCTGCACATTCCGCAGACGTCTTGTTTCCTTACCGAGTTGCATAATGGCGTACAGGTCAGCGGAATCCAGTCCATTCCGTTTGAAAATAGCTGAGAGGGAATCACCTTTTTTAACAGTAGCTGTGGTCCACTGGTTCTCTTCTGATGGCTGGGTGACAACAACATGTTCGAAATTTGAAGCAGGTATTTCCAGGGGAACGACAATCTTGTCAGCAGGCTTGCCGTTCAGGGTCGTCATGCGCTTATTGGCCTTGGCATCCAGTGAAATGACTGAAATAAGCGCGCCAACGGTAGCAACGATGCAGAGCAATATAATCAGATGCAGACGCCTGAATCGCACCGGATTCTGACTGAGTTCAGGGTGGGCGATACTCTTAAAATCCCTTGTTAAGATTGATTTGTAATCCACGGAAAAACCTAGTTTTTTCTCTTTATTAAAAGATAACCTTAATTTTGTTCTCGGTCAAATAACATACAGCTTTAATTATTTGTATATTGGGCCTAACTAAAAACATTATATATTGTATAGATTCATACAATCCCTCTGCCTATGCTAATCTACGCGGCTTTATATTGATAGAGACAGATCATGAATGGGCTTGAACAACAGATTGCTGATAATTTAGCCATAATTAAACGGGGCTGTGATGAGCTGCTGCTCGAGAATGAATTAATTGAGAAACTCAAAAAGGGTCGGCCTCTTAGAATCAAGGCTGGTTTTGATCCTACTGCTCCTGATTTACACCTGGGGCATACTGTTCTGATTAACAAGCTGCGCCAGTTCCAGGATCTCGGTCATGAAGTTCTGTTTCTGATCGGTGATTTCACCGGCATGATTGGCGACCCTACCGGCAAGAGCGCAACCCGTCCGCCATTAACGCGTGATGAAGTTATTGAGAATGCCAGGACCTATGAACAACAGATCTTCAAGATCCTCGATCCGGAAAAAACCCTGGTGATGTTTAACTCCAGCTGGATGAATGAAATGGACGTCACGGATCTCATTCAACTCGCTGCAAAGCATACTGTTGCGCGCATGCTGGAGCGTGATGATTTTGCCAAGCGTTACAAGTCAGGTCAGCCGATAGCTATCCATGAATTTTTATATCCTCTGATCCAGGGATATGACTCTGTAGCCATGAAGGCTGATGTGGAGTTGGGGGGGACGGACCAGAAATTCAATCTACTGGTCGGTCGCGAACTGCAAAAGCATTATGGACAGGAACCGCAAATCGTATTAACGATGCCCATTCTTGAGGGACTGGATGGCGTGCAGAAAATGTCCAAGAGCTTGAACAATTATATAGGTATTCATGAAGCACCGGATGAAATGTTTGGAAAAATCATGTCGATCTCAGATGATCTGATGTGGCGCTATTTCGAACTGTTGAGCTTTAAATCCGAGGCGGAGATAGAAGGCTACCAGTCCGCTATTGCTGAAGGTAAGAATCCGCGTGATATAAAATTTCTGCTGGCCGAAGAAATCATCGAGCGTTTTCATGATCAGGCCGCAGCAACCAAAGCCAGGGAAAATTTCATTGCTCGTTTTCAAAAGGGTGATATGCCTGATGATATTCCGGAAGTGACATTGGATGCTCGAGATGGAGAATTGCCTATTGCCAACGTATTAAAAGATGCTGGTTTGACCAGTAGTACTTCAGAATCGTTGCGTATGATTAAGCAAGGAGCAGTTAAAATTGATGGTGAAAAAGTCTCCGATGCGAAAATGCAAATTAAATCCGGGACAAATAATATTTATCAGGTTGGTAAACGAAGATTCGCCCGAGTTACCATCGCATAAATCACTATAATATATCGTATTCAGATACAGTATTATTGCTACCTGATTCCAACTTATAATAGACCTGATGAATCTATCAGCTATATTTGTATCTGATAATGTTTAAAACTAATCCTCCCTCAAAACGAATTGCGCGACGATTAATTGTTGCGATTGTGCTTTTTAGTACATTGATTACGCTCCTTACCAGCGCATATCAGTTATATGGCTATTACAAGCGGGATATGAATACGATCCATTCCCATCTGCATGAGATCGAAACTGTCTACCTCTCCAGTATTGCCGCACAGGTCTGGGTCGCGGATCAGGATGAAATGCGCGTCTTGTTACAGGGCGTATTGAATATACCCAATATTGTTTACATAGAAGTTATCGAAGAAGGCAGGACATGGTTGCAAACAGGAAAGATGCAAACCAATAATAAAATTGAACGGAATTTTCCTATTTATTATTCACATCGAGGACAGAAGCTACATATCGGTGATCTCTATGTTCAGGCAACGCTGGAAAATGTCTATCAGAATTTATATGACCAGGCTGTAACGATTAT
>JASFLL010000367.1:0-3191 GCA_050118115.1 Thioalkalispiraceae bacterium | reverse complement strand
GGTCGACCTTGACCGGGATAGTGCCGTATTGCGCCCAGGGAAAACCATCCAGGCGCATGCGCGCCGTCTGCCCTGGATGCACCCGCCCCAGAACTCGGGCGGGGATGAATTCAGCGACCACTTTGAGTTGCCCCGTAGGAATAATACTACCGAGAACGCGGCCGGCAGGGACATACGCTCCCACATCCAGCGGAGCCACATCGCCGATCTCACCGGACACCGGTGCGCGGATGATGAATTTTTCCAGATCCTGCCGCAATCGCGCCAGCGTTGCCGTGGAGAGCGCAAGCTGCCCGTTTAAGGAAGCGGCTTCGCGTCGCAACTCTTCCAACGCCGCACGTTTCTCATGTTCGCTGCTAAGCGCTTGCGAGGTCAGCTGCTCGATTTCTGATGCTAACGCGTCGGCACTGGCTTGTGCTTTGTCCGCATCGGTGCGTGCCCGCAGCGATTCGAATTCTGAAATTTGACCGGAAGTATTGAGCTTCCCAAGCCGGCGCACATTTTCTCGCGCAAAGCGCATTGCCGACAGTGCCTCTGAATGTTTGGAGCGTGCTTGCTCAATGGAACTGGCGAATGCCGCTTGTGCACGTCGCGCGGCCTGCTCTTCGTCCGCGATTTGGCGTTTGAGCGCGTCGAGTTGCGGGGGAATCGCCGCCAGCCGAGCTTCTTCTTCCTGTACGCGCGAACGTTCACTACTTGCGTCGAGTTCAACCAATACCTGACCCATCTCCACTTTCGTTCCAAGGCGCAGTTGGGTGGTCATTATTTTACCGGCAACCATCGAAGACACCGGCCGCGCCGCTTGCTCCACTTCCAGCCGAGCCACGTGCGACACTTCGTATACCGTGACATCGGTACAACAGAACCAGCTCAGCCATGCCCCTAACATTATCAACAACAAACCCCACAACAACAAAGCGTAGCGCGAAGTGTCAGTCGCCAAAGAACGGGAAGTGCGTGAGAATGAATTGTCCATAATGGTATTACATTTGACGGTTTGGGCCGCTGCCTGCCGATCGAGTTATTAAAAAAGGAGGGGTGAAGTACTCCTTCCCCCTCCGGAGCTTTGTATCAAAGCTCATTCCCAAAGTACCAAGGGTAGCGGTTAGAACGCATATACAGCTATTACTGGAACACTTAAACCGCTGCAGGTACCACCGCGACCAATGGTCACACCCAGGGATAGCGCACCAGCGCGAACGTTGGTTTTCACTTTCATAGTGCTTTCTCCTTTTAAATATCCGTGCCCATCGCACGTTGATTGGCCAACCCCATGTCAGCCGAATACGTAGAATCTTCGAATGCCGCTTATCTAGGGCGTTTTTTAGGCTGTTTGTTCGGAAATCGTTACAGCCTCCCGCGTTACTACGATGTGCAGCCGCAGTGCGTCCTCAAGTTCGTCCACCAGATAAGGCAGTCTTTCAACATCTCCTTCCATCTGGTTGTAAGCATCAAACACCGACGCTGTGATGGGGAACTTAGGCGCCGGGCGCCCGAGTAGTTCGTTGATACGCTGTTGAATCTCAGTGGCCGCCCGTACGATTGCTTGCTCCTTACAAAGGTAGTTCATCAGGCATGCAACCAGACGCCGGAGCGCAGCGCTGTCGGCGGTGCTATTGGCGGTGTCGATACCCAGGCGCTGCTGCAACAGGAAATATAATTGTTGCTCGGCATGCACATGCTGTTGCTCGGATTGGCAAGCGATACATTGCGATAATGTCGCTGCCATTGGGGGTGCAACCAATGGCTTTGAAACCAATGGCTTTGCAACCAAAGGCGTTGCACTCAGTGCGCGAGCGCTTTGCGCATACATATCCGCATACGCCTGTTCACGGCCTGCTCGCCATGTTTCAGTTGCCAGCAGGCTCTTTGTGCACAAGTAGTCCACGTTTTTTTTCATGCGTCTGCGAAACAGGACCATTGCGTCTGAAAGAGTTCCCGGCCAGGCTTGCAGCTCGGCAGTAAGCTGCTCATAGGTATCGCACATTGCGGGCCATAGGGAAAAAACCACCGCATGGGCTTGCAGGCCGTAAAAACCATAGTCGAGACTTGTACCGATATCGCTCAATGCTTCTTCAATAGAAGGATCAAGTTCGACTGAATCGGCGTCCGCTACGGCATTGCCATCCATGATAACGCCCAGGAATTCTTCGACCATTGATTTAGGTCCGGCGCATACCCCGTGTTCCGAGTAGAAGCCGTAATTGCGTTCCGCGTAGTCGTAAACTTCCGCACTTGTGATCACTGCGTCGGGGGCAAGAGTCTGTTCGGCAACCGGAACAAACATCATTTGATGCATGGTCATGCGTAATCCGTCGGTGACCCGGAATATACAGGAAAGCACGGGATGCAATTGCCCGTTGGCTACGCGATGTTCGCTACGCATGAGGAGATAGGCGGGAAACGCTAACACACTCGATGATAGTCGCTCCAGGTCGCCTACCGTCCACCTATGTCTGGCTTGAGGTACGCGCGTGAGATAGGCTTCACGGATGCGTTGCAGCACCACCATCATCGGCTTCCAATACTGCCTCATGGTCTTGAGCGCCGTAACATTCATCGGCTTTTCGGATTTGTATCTACTGCCGGGATGCGGGCAAGTGCGCCACAGGGTCGGTATATCCAGTCTCAGAGGCTTAGGAAAGACGTTTGCTTCGCCGACTTGGCGACCATCGGCGTCCAACGCAATGTGCGCTATTCGGAAGATGGGAATGATTAATTCCAGATAACCCAACTCCACACGATGGCGCGTAAGTTCGCGGGTGAGCGCTTCGCATTCAAGCCAGCTTCGCGGCACTTTGCCTTTGGCCGGGGGAAGGGGGGAAGGTTGGTACTTGTTTTCAGTTGCCGCTGAGGTTACCGCTGAGTCACACGGAGTTGTGTCGGCATGCTGCAAAACCCCTTCGTCGATCAGTTGTTCAAGCAACTCGCGCACCCGCGACCAATCGTAACCGTTGCCCCAGGTGGTGGCAGCACCTGCAGCAAATCGCTCTTGCTTGGCCAGCGTCTCCCCAAATCCGAACAATTCCGGATCGTCAAATACAATCTCTTTGTCGTCGTAATAAAGGTGCAACTCAGTGACCCCATCCGCATCTGTTGAAAATTGGCTGATCACGCGTTTGTGCAGGGGCAGTATAAGTTCATCGTTCGCAGCGATACTAAGACGCGGACTGTGCAGGGCGTGATACGGA
>JASFLL010000366.1:0-3192 GCA_050118115.1 Thioalkalispiraceae bacterium | reverse complement strand
CATGCTGTTACGCATCAGGTTGAACAGCTGGTTGAACGGGAACAGCTTGCTACAGGCTTATGTACACTTTTTATCAGGCATACATCGGCAAGCCTCTTAATCCAGGAGAATGCTGATCCATCCGCCAGGCATGATCTTGAGAGCTGGTTAAATCGTTTGGTACCCGAAAATGACAGTTTGTATACACATACGCTTGAAGGACCGGATGATATGCCTGCCCACATCAAATCTGCATTGACGGCAACCTCGATATCAATTCCGATTATCGATTCCAGGCTTGCCCTGGGTACCTGGCAGGGAATTTACTTATGGGAACACCGCCATGCCAGCGCAGTTCGCGAACTTGTTGTGCATATCTCAGCTTGATGTCTGATTACCTGTCCCAATCGTGTTACCCGGTGTGCCCAATTAATCAGTTGCAACATGCCAGTTGTGTTGAATTCAGGCTGCCGCCCGATCAAAAAGAGGCATTTTTGATCAACTGGCATGGAAAATTCTATGCTTACCTCAATAGCTGTCCACATACGCAGGTTACTCTAAACTGGACGCCTGATCAGTTTCTGGACTTCGAGTCGAAGTTCATTCAATGCAGTTTACACGGTGCATTATTTGAACCTGATTCAGGCTTCTGTATCCATGGTCCCTGCCTCGGTAAATCCCTGACTACCCTGCCAGTCACAGAACGGGGCGGGATGCTCTGTATCGAGTTAGATGCAGTAAAAACTGTTTAAAAAAGCGGAAAAATGGCTTATTTTCAGGCAGTCTTGCAGGCTCTGGCGGTAAAGTCAGTGTTTTTTTTGCCGATACACTACTCAGAAAAATGTGGACCTCTGGCAGCATTTTGGAATTTTTATAGGACATTCGAATGCCACGGAATATCTTTTTACTTCTCTTGTTGGGTTTTGCCTGTGCGATAGCTTCTGGCAACCTGTACGCACAGGAAGTCTATGTCAAAGACAGCCTGCGTGTCGGTGTGCGTACCGAGCCGGGTAATGCGGCAACCCCGATTGCGGTCGTGACAACCGGCATGAAGCTTGAGATAGTTGAAAGTTCAGGTGATTATGTAAAGATTAAGGCTCCATCGGGAATCGAGGGCTGGATCAAACGCACCTATGTCTCTGAAGAAATTCCTGCTGTTATTCAGCTTGAAGGTGTGCAGATAAAGCTGAAGGAGCTGGAGACCAAACTGGCCAAGCAGACAAAGCATGCACAGGCGACAGCTTTGAATAACAAAAACCTGAGTGCAGAGATAGAGCAGCTCAAACAGGCAAATGCCGAGTTGCGTGTGCAACTCGAAGATGAATTGCAGTCAAATATGGCATCAGGGCTGGGTTATTTCTGGAAGCTTGTATTGCTAATTTTATTCGCGGTTGCAGGTTTTGCGCTCGGTGTGGTCTGGTATCGCAAAAAAACCATGAAGCGTCTCGGCGGATTACATTTTTAAAAGCTGGCCTGTCTTTATCAGGCGGAAACAGAGACCGCCATTTCCTTCAGGGTATCCCCACCCTGTAAGACCTCATCAGTGATAATAAAAACATCTTCTTCATTGAGCCCAAGCTTGTCCAGTAGCTCGTTGGGTATTTCGTCTGTCTCTGAGTCTGACATACCATGCATCTTGAGTAACCGTTCTGTGAGGTTGATCAGGTTTGCATATTCTGAATGTGGACCCGAGTAGTCCAGGTTATGGTGTTCTGCTACGGTGACGGTTAGCTCCTCAGGCATATTCCAGGCCTGCATTAACCAGAGACCTAGTTCGTTATGTGATGTACCTAGCAATCGCTGTTCAATATGAACGATGGCATCGTTCGGATTAGCTGCAATCATTTTGTTTAACCAGGCGTGTTCGTGCTTGAAGAATAAATTAAGCACCAGGAAGCCAATGTCGTGCAGCAGGCCTGCCAGGTAGGCAAGGCCGGGTTTGGGGCGGATATGGCGGGGCATGGCATTCGCCAGGTGCTGGGCAAGGGCGGCCGTATAAGTAGCATGTTTCCAGAAACTTTCCTTTCCTAGTGGGCCGGATTCTGGAAGCTTGAAGACACGGCCAATCGCATACCCGAGTGACAGGTGCAGGACGGTCTCATAACCGAGAACACGAAAAATGGCATCTTTAAGTGATACAACGGTTGTACTGTTATTGAACATCGCAGAGTTGGCATAACGGATAATCTGAGCTGACAGGGATAGATCAGTTTCCACGATCGCGACCAGGTCATCGACGGTGCTGTCTGAATTATTCCGGATGTCCAGGATACGACTAGGCATATCCGGCATCGCGGGGAGTCGGTCGATCTTTTGTATTCTTTCTTTGATGATCAGGTTGGGTATACCAGATGAATCGGTGCTATTTTTAGTCATTAAAGACTCTGAAAATGAACACCCGATCAGGGCGTCCTCTGATATATGTTCAAAATCCACTGTTTGTACCTGCATTAATGTACAGGGTTCCGTTGACTCAAAATGAATAAGGTCCTGGTTAGTCAGGTGCTCATCAATAATAATCTGGATTCCAGTTGCTTTGCTGAGTTCAAAGCCCGGCAGTTTAGTTGTGGCCTGGATTTTTTCCAGAGCGATGTTTGTATCGAGGAGGTGAATTGGACGGTGCAGGACTTCCTGCAACTCGGATAACACGAGCTGCTTGTCAGCTGGATAAAAAGCGAGAACCATACCATTTTCATCCCGCAAAGTAGCAAGACGGCTAACACTATGGAGGGGAACAGTTTGTTCAAGCCAGTTTTCGCGCAGACTGACCGCATCCGGTGCCTTGATGGTCTTGAAGGGTACCCCTTGAGCTTCTAGCAATAACAAGATCAGGTCGTTAATAGACACGATCATTTCCTTTTTATATTTTTTCGGTACTCAATGTACGGCTTATCAAAGACAAATCGGCATATCACTGCTTTGTCTTTAGTCAACTAAGCGGTTGAGATGTTAAATATTGTTACAAATCAGCAAGATCCAGCACTGAATTTGTACTGTTTTATGGATGAGGGGGGTAGTTCAAATATTATCGGCAATTTGCTGAATATGTTGAGTATTACATGCTTGAATATATTGAGTGAAGTGGGAGCTTTTTCACACAACATATCCTGAATTTGGAGTTTGTTAGTGGTAAACTTTTTGTCATCAAATATAGTGGGGAAATAAGCATCAATGGGCGATAAGTTAACAATTACTATCGAGCAGCTGAAAAAG
>JASFLL010000365.1:0-3193 GCA_050118115.1 Thioalkalispiraceae bacterium | reverse complement strand
CGAGTATCAACATCGTTACCGACTAAGACCAGATTTTTATACATATCGGCAAGATTACTGGCAAGAGTAAACTCTTCGATCGGGTACTGAATCTCGCCATTTTCTACCCAGAAGCCGGTACCACCCCGTGAATAATCTCCGGTGACGATATTGACGCCCTGTCCCATCACTTCGGTAACCAGAATCCCTGTATTCATTTCCTTGAGTAGTGCATTCAGGTCTTTATCGTCATGTTGGATAAACAGATTATGCACACCGCCGGCATTCCCGGTGGTCTCGCGGCCAAGACGACGGGCAGCATAGGAATCCAGTACGTAGGTCTGTAGCACTCCATCCGTCACCAGGTCATGCGCAGAGTTGGCAACACCTTCACTATCAAAAGGTGCACTACCGACTGCCTTTTTAATGTGGGGACGTTCGTCAATGCGTATCCGATCAGGGAATACCTGTTCACCCTGTTTATCAAGCAGGAAACTTGCATGGCGATATTGAGCTCCACCGCTGATTGCACGAACAAAATGACCAAGCAGACCACGGGCCACCTCAGGCTGAAATACCACGGGTACACGTTGTGTTCGGGTCTGGGTCGCACCCAGGCGTTGTAATACCCGCCTGGCAGCTTTTCTGCCTATCTGTTCAGGCGCTTCAAGTTGATCTGGGCAACGGGAAATGCTGTACCAGTAATCACGCTCCATTCGCTCATCTTGAGATGCAATGATGGTACAACCGGTACTATGTCGAGTCGAAAAATAATCGCCCAGGAAACCGTGACTGTTAGCATAAATACGGTAATCCTTGTGTGTCGTCAAATAGCCACCCTCGGAATTATTTATGCGTTTATCGACACTTAAGGCAGCATCTTCACACTGTCTTGCTATTTCGATTGCATCTTCAGTTGTCAGTGCCCAGGGATGGCTCAGCTCCAGATCCGGATAAGACATGGCCAGACGGTCTTTGTCGGCAAGACCTGCATACTTGTCCTGTTCTGTATAACGGGCGATATCACAGGCAGCCTGAACTGTCTCTATTATTGCCTGTCTGGAAAAATCCGTGGTACTGGCCGAACCTTTTCGTTGACCAAAATAGACCGTTAACCCAAAGCTCCGATCTCGATTGTGCTCTACCGTTTCAACTTCAGCCTTTCTTACGTTGACGGACAGGCCAGTCTCGATACTGAGGCCTGCCTCAGCGTCTGTTGCACCTTTGGCTTTTGCCTCGGCAAGCACAAACTCAACGGTACTTTTCAGCTCATCGGTATTTAACAGTTCTGATTCATCAGCTTTTGGATGTTCTATTATCTGATTCATGCGTTGGTCCCGCCCACCGTTAAGCGATCAACTAACAGGGTTGGCTGCCCTACACCGACCGGGACACTCTGACCTTCCTTGCCGCAGACGCCCACCCCGGTATCCAGTGACATATCATTTCCAACCATACTCACCCGATTCATCGTTTCCGGACCATTCCCAATTAATGTCGCACCTTTTACCGGATAGGTGATTTTACCTTTTTCAATCATATAAGCCTCGCTGGCAGAAAACACAAACTTACCAGAGGTAATATCCACCTGGCCACCACCGAAGTTGACTGCATACAAACCTTTCTCAACAGATTCGATGATCGCCTGTGGATCATGATCACCATTGGCCAGATAGGTATTGGTCATGCGAGGCATGGGCATATGTGCATAGGATTCACGTCGACCGTTGCCTGTCACCGGGAGATTCATCAGGCGCGCATTTTGTTTGTCCTGCATATAATTTTTCAGGATACCATTCTCAATCAGGACATTCTGTTGTGTCGGTGTACCTTCATCATCAACGCTTAACGAGCCTCGACGTGCAGCGATGGAGCCATCATCGATCACGGTACAATATTTAGAGGCGACCTGTTGACCGATACGTCCTGAGAACACTGAAGAACCTTTGCGATTAAAATCGGCCTCCAGGCCGTGTCCGACTGCTTCATGTAGCAGCACGCCTGGCCAACCCGGACCCAATACCACTGGCATCGTACCGGCCGGGGCATCCCTCGCTTCAAGGTTCACCAGCGCCTGGCGTACTGCTTCACGCGCATATCCAAGGGCCCGTTCCTGCTCAAGGAAATAATTGTAGGTTACACGCCCACCACCGCCTGCACTGCCCTGCTCGCGACGACCATTCCGTTCTGCAATCACACTGACATTCATACGAACTAGCGGTCGGACATCGGCAGTAAAGGTACCGTCATTTGCTGCAATCAGGACTATTTCATGAACACCTGCGATCGAGGCAATCACCTGTTTAACTGCCGGGTCGAGTTTGCGGGCTTCCTCATCCAGGGTTCTTAACAGCTTAATCTTTTCATCAGCAGATAAAACGCCCAGTGGGTCCTCTTCTGTATAGAGTGACAGTACTTTTTGTTTATCCCAGGATCGAATCCGGCCTGTCTGCCCCTGCCTGGCAATTGCTCGGGCAGCATCAGCCGCTGAGGTTAATGCTGGAAGTATAATTTCATCAGAGTAGGCAAAACCTGTTTTTTCACCACTCACCGCACGTACACCAACGCCCTGTTCGATATTGTGTTGTGCCTCTTTAACTAAACGGTCTTCCAGTACCCAGGATTCATGGCGTGAACTCTGCAAATAGACATCTGCATAATCGATATCATGCCCCATCATACTATTGATGACTTTTGATAGTACCGACTCATCCAGTTCAGCGGGATTCAGCAAATTTTGGGTCGCAATCTGTATATGTTTATCCATTCTGGATACTCTCACAATTAATCCGTCTATGTTTCAGGGCCGGGAAATTTTTCCTGATTGACGCCAGTTGTTCCCGATTAAATTCAGCAATAACAAAACCTGAGCCATGCTGAAGTCGATCCATGATATTGCCCCATGGATCAACGATCATACTGTCACCGTGCGTCTCACGGCCGCTCACATGATAACCACCCTGATTGGCAGCAACAACATAACACAGGTTTTCGATGGCACGAGCACGAATCAATGTTTGCCAGTGAGCACGCCCTGTTGTTGCGGTAAACGCCGAGGGGATGGCAATGACTTCGACATCATGGTTAATCAGTTCCCGAAACAACTCTGGAAAACGCACATCATAACAAATAGCCAGACCTATTCGACCAAAAGGAGACTCAAACCATACTGCCGTGTTGCCTGCAGAAATAGTCTCAGATTCCATATAGCTTT
>JASFLL010000364.1:0-3197 GCA_050118115.1 Thioalkalispiraceae bacterium | reverse complement strand
TAACTTGCCAAATTTGCGGCTTGTCCAGAATATACTTGCTGAATATTCAAACATTAGACTACATGTGGCCCATGATGGAAAAACAGGTATAGCCCTTTGTGAGAAAGTTATTCCAGACCTGATTTTACTGGACTTAAATTTACCGGAATTAGATGGTTACGAAATATTATTACAGTTGAAGAGAATTAGAAATCTACGTGACAAAGCGATTGTCGCAATTAGTGCCAATGCAATGGAACATGATATTGAAAAAGGTATGCAAGCTGGATTTGACGAATATATTGCAAAACCAATTGATCTGAAATTATTCTTGCAAACTCTGCAGCGCTTGCTGACCAGTCAGAATGATGTGGGTAAACTGCACTGAAAATTCAATTATGCAAATAAACTCTATTCTTGTGGTAGAAGATAATCCTTCTAATCAACTGTTAATAAAACAACAGTTAACTATTCTTGGTTATGATGTTGAGTTGGTCGAAAGTGCAGAACATGCCTTAGAAGTACTTGTTCCAGATAAATTTGATATTTTGATGACTGATATCAATATGCCGGGTATAGATGGCTATGAGCTGGCATATACAATTCGGACAAGCAATGACGAGGGTGTGTCCAAAATACCGATCATTGCAATTACCGCAAACGCCACTATCGAAGATGAACAAAAATGTCTTGAGTCAGGGATAGATGGCTTTATTACCAAACCTGTCGACATAAAGTATTTGCAAACCTTTTTACAGGATCTAATGATCAATAATGATAAACGAAAATATCAAGCACAAAATACCGGTGAAAATCCACTGCTTATAAATGACATAAAATTTAGTGCAATAATTGATTCGGAGTTACTCGATATAACTGATTTGTCCAGCTTTGTTGGTGGCAACAAGGCAATGGTTTGTAAATTGTTAGACACTTTTTCAGAACAAACACCGGCAATAATCGCAGATATAAAATCGGCATGTTCCTGTTCACAACTAGATGCGGTTGTACGCGCCTGTCACAAACTAAAATCCTCAGCGCGATCCATAGGGGCATTTCGCTTATCCAATCTATGTATTGCCATGGAGGCTGCCAGCAGAGCAAATCAACTGGATACAGTTAAAGCTCTGGGAGCTCAGATTGATTCAATAATTACTGATACCATGACGGCAATCGATCAGGTCAAAGATTAACATGCCTGCCTTGTTGAAAAACATGCAACAAAACATGCGCCAGCTGGCGAACATCAAGGCCATGGTGGTTGATGATGATGTCCTGATCCATGAGTTTGTTGCATTGGGGCTGGATATCCTTGGTATTACCAATGTCCTGAAAGCAGCCAGTGGTGAAGAGGCTCTCGCTTACCTGGATAATCCCATCAATCAGATCGATGTCATCTTTTGTGACCTGAATATGCCCAAAATGGATGGGCTTGAGTTGTTGCGTCATTTTGCCAGTAAAGGTTTTAACGGGGCGATCGTCCTGATGAGTGGCGAAGATGCCCGTATTTTGAAATCGGCAACCAGCCTGGCAGAAGCCCATAATTTAACGGTGCTCGGCTATCTAGAAAAACCACTTAAACTCGAGACCTTCAAGGAGATTCTCTCGACACTGAAAAACAAGGTGACAATTAAAAATAATCTTATCGAGAAAAACGTCTCAGAAGCGGACATCAGGAACGCGATCAAATATGACCAGTTTTCCCTGGTTTACCAACCCAAGGTGGATTTACTAACCCGCCAGGTGGTCGGTGTGGAGTCATTGGCGCGCTGGCTGCATCCTAAAAAAGGGTATATCAGCCCGATCATGTTTATCAATGCGGCAGAAGAATATGGCATGATTAACCAGCTAACCGACGTTCTCTTTATCAAGGCCCTGAATGAGGCAGGTAACTGGACTCGTGAGGGGCTGGATTTATCACTCAGTGTCAACCTTTCGGTTGACTCACTGGATCGGCTTGAACTACCAGAATACCTGGTTTCGTGTGCAGCCAAAGCGGGTCTGGATGTGAGTACCATCATGATTGAGATTACCGAAAGTCGCTTAATGCGGGATGTGGCGACGTCACTGGAAATCCTGTCACGCCTGTGTCTTAAAGGTCTGTCCCTGTCAATTGACGATTTTGGGACCGGTTATTCCACCATGGAGACTCTCCGTCTGGTGCCGTTTGCTGAGTTAAAGATCGATCGTTCTTTTGTCACTGGCGCCAGCCATGATGAGTCAAAACGGGCAATCCTGGAGTCGAGTATTGAGCTGGCGAAAAAGCTGGATATCAAGACCGTTGCCGAAGGCATTGAGACCGATGTGGACTGGCAGTTGGTCAAATCACTGGGCTGCGATCAGGCGCAGGGCTATTTCATTGCCAAACCCATGGGTACCGAGAAACTGCCTGATTGGTTAGATGACTGGAACAGCCGGAAGGATGGGCGCTGATTTAACCATTTGAGCCTGACGCTACTGTTTTTATTGCCCTGTATTTTTCATCAATAATCAGTACAATAGCGCTCTTCTATAGTGACTCGGTGAACAGCATTTCTCTATGACCATCCGCACCCGTTTTGCCCCCAGCCCGACAGGTTACCTGCACATCGGCGGTGCCCGTACGGCACTCTTTTCCTGGTTATATGCCCGTAAACACGGTGGCCAGTTCATTCTGCGTATCGAAGATACCGACCTCGAACGTTCAACTCCGGAATCAGTCAATGCCATCCTCGAAGGGATGACCTGGTTAGGTCTCGAGTACGATGAAGGCCCCTTTTATCAGACGCATCGCTTTGATCGCTACAAGGAAGTCATCCAGAAGCTGATGGATGCAGGCCAGGCCTATCGCTGTAATTGCTCAAAGGAACGGCTGGATGAAGTGCGGGAACAGCAAAAAGCGCGCAAGGAAAAACCTCGCTATGACGGCTGTTGCCGAAACAAGCAAGAAGGTGAGGTCAGTGCCGAAGAACCGCATGTAATTCGTTTTCGCAACCCGGTTGATGGCCAGGTGATCATCGATGATTTGATACGCGGTAAGGTGGTGATTCAAAATAGCGAACTGGATGACCTGATCATTCAGCGTTCCGATGGTTCACCGACATATAATTTGACTGTGGTCGTAGATGACTGGGATATGAATATCACCCATATTATTCGTGGCGATGACCATCTGAATAATACACCGCGACAGATTAATATACTGAAAGCCATGGGTGCTGAAATCCCGACTTACGCGC
>JASFLL010000363.1:0-3200 GCA_050118115.1 Thioalkalispiraceae bacterium | reverse complement strand
GCCGAAATTACCGATGCAGATCTTGAGCAAATGCTGGAAACCATTCAAAAACAGCATGCCGCCTGGGAAGTCGTGGAGCGGGCTACTAAAGATGGTGATAAGGTTTTTGTCGATTTCGTTGGTACCATCGATGGTGAAGAATTTGAAGGTGGTAAAGGTACCGATATGGCCGTAGAGATCGGTAAGGGTCAATTGATCGCCGGTTTTGAAGATGGCCTGGTTGGTTTGAAGGCCGGTGATGAAAAAACACTGGATCTGACGTTTCCGGAGAACTATCACAAGGAAGACCTGGCAGGTAAGCCGGTCAAGTTCGCGATTACCGTCAAAAAGGTTGAAGAAACCATCTTGCCGCCGGTTGACGCTGAACTGGCTAAAAAAATGGGCGTCGAAGATGGTGATATGGACAAGTTCCGTGAGGAAATCCGCAACAACATGCAGCGTGAACTTAACAATGCCCTTGAAAATCAGACCAAAAAAGCGGTCATGGATGCTCTGCTAGCGTCGCATGAGATTGATGTACCCAAGGCCCTGATAGAAAATGAATCCCAGGCACTGGCGCGGCAAATGATGGCGAATATGCAGCAACAGGGTATGCCGGCAGATCAGAACAAGCTGCCTGCCCAAATGTTTGAGGGCGAGGCTAAACGCCGGGTTACGCTGGGTCTGATTATGGCCGAAATCGTCAAGCAGCAGGGCCTCAAGGCCGACGAAGCATCAATCAAGCAGAAGGTAGAAGCCATCGCCGAGCCTTATGAACAGTCTGAGCAGGTGGTCAAGTACTACTACAGTGACAAGCAGCGACTGGCTGAAATTGAATCGCTGGTGATTGAAGAACAATTAGTCAACTGGATATTATCCCAGGCGAAAGTCGCCGATAAGCCCATGACTTTTAACGAAATCATGTATCCAAGCAACCAAAAATAGGCTTGAATTAACCTTATTATTTACCTCTTAAAGGAAGCGAGCACGTGACCGATAGAATTCATAACATGGAATGGCAGAGCAGTAACATAAGCAACCAATTGGTACCCATCGTCGTGGAACAGACCGCACGAGGGGAGCGCTCCTACGATATCTATTCGCGCCTATTGAAAGAACGCGTGATATTCATCGTGGGGCCGATTGAAGATCACATGGCGAACCTGATTGTGGCTCAATTGCTGTTTCTGGAATCGGAAAATCCGGATAAAGATATTCACCTGTATATCAATTCACCAGGTGGCTCGGTGACGGCAGGCATGTCAATTTATGACACGATGCAGTTTATCAAGCCGGATGTCAGTACAATGTGTACAGGCATGGCAGCCAGTATGGGGGCCGTACTGTTAACGGCAGGTGCCGCGGGTAAGCGTTTCTGTCTGCCGCACTCACGGACCATGATCCACCAGCCTTTGGGTGGTTTTCAGGGGCAGGCCTCTGATATCGAGATTCATGCCAAAGAGATTTTAAGCACACGGGAACGATTAAATCAGATTCTGGCCAAACATACGGGTCAGCCACTTGAGACGATTACCAAGGACACAGATAGGGATTTCTTTATGAGTGCCGACGAATCAGTGGAATATGGTCTGGTTGACCAGAAACTGGAAAAAAGGGTGGTTCCTGATAGCGAGTAATTCAGCCCGTCTCGCAGGCCAGAATCGGGATTTTGGTGTATTGTTAAAACTGTGAACCTGGCGAAAGTCCCTACAGATAAGGACTTGAAAAACCGGTGGTTTAGATGCATTGTTATTAAGGTAGGTAACCGCTGTGATTACGGGAACAATACAGACCGTTAGATAGCAGGAATAGAGTAGAGGTACTGGCTAATGAGTGACGAAAAGAACAGTTCGGGCGAAAACGGTAAATTACTGTACTGTTCCTTCTGTGGAAAGAGTCAACATGAGGTACGCAAGTTAATTGCTGGTCCCTCAGTCTTCATTTGTGATGAGTGTGTCGAACTCTGTAACGACATCATTCGCGAAGAAGTACAGGAACAGGCTTCTTCAGTTGGTGGTAAAAAGCTACCGACTCCCCATGAGATAGATGAGATTCTTGATGAGTATGTCATTGGCCAGGAACGCGCCAAAAAAGTTTTATCGGTCGCGGTTTATAACCATTACAAACGGATCGAGACCGGGCAGCGTAAGGATGATGTCGAGCTGGCTAAATCGAATATTCTTCTGATTGGACCGACCGGAAGCGGTAAGACACTGCTGGCTGAAACCCTTGCACGTTTACTGAATGTACCCTTTACCATTGCCGACGCGACTACGCTTACCGAAGCAGGTTACGTGGGTGAAGATGTTGAAAATATCATCCAGAAGCTATTACAAAAATGCGACTACGATGTTGAGAAGGCGCAGACCGGTATTGTTTATATCGATGAGATCGACAAGATCTCTCGTAAGTCGGACAATCCGTCAATTACTCGCGATGTATCAGGCGAAGGTGTTCAGCAGGCACTGTTAAAACTTATTGAAGGTACCGTTGCCTCTGTCCCGCCACAGGGTGGTCGTAAACATCCACAGCAGGAATTCCTGCAGGTCGATACCGCAAATATCCTCTTTGTTTGCGGTGGTGCCTTTGCGGGCCTGGACAAGATTATCCGTGACCGCTCTGAAAAGGGTGGTATCGGTTTCTCAGCCGAAGTAAAAAGCAAGAATGACAAGAAGAGTATCAGCGATGTGCTGCATACCGTCGAGCCCGAAGATTTAATCAAGTACGGGCTGATCCCAGAATTTGTCGGTCGTTTACCCGTCGTTGCGACGTTGAGTGAACTCGACGAAGATGCCTTGGTTCAGATTCTAACCGAACCCAAAAATGCACTGACCAAGCAATATTCGAAGTTGTTTGAGATGGAAGGCTGTGAACTGGAGTTCCGTGAAGAGGCACTACGTGCGGTAGCACGCAAGGCAATGGAACGGAAAACCGGTGCCCGTGGTCTTCGCTCCATTCTCGAACATGTACTACTCGATACCATGTACGATTTACCTTCCATTGAAAACCTTGAGAAGGTGGTAATCGATGAGTCAGTCATTGACTCAAATGGCAAGCCTATACTTATCTACGAGGGTTCGGATCAAATTGCTGCGTCTGATGATCGCTAATCAGTAACGCTTTACTGGCGATTTGGCATAATCCCTCATAGACGTTAGGTGAACCTAAAAAGCTTCGGCCTGCTATTGAAAAGCGTCCCTACAGGCTGCATATAGCAATTA
>JASFLL010000362.1:0-3201 GCA_050118115.1 Thioalkalispiraceae bacterium | reverse complement strand
TGTACCCTTCGGGTAGATAAAATGATAGGTCAGGTAGAGATGCAGGTCTTCGTTGTTCGCCAACAGTTGCATCAGTTTGAGCAGACCGGTCAGATCACGGGGTTCAGAAAATGTGTGATAAAAATCTTCGATGCCAATACTATCGTGACTGAGGGTGATCACCGGTACTTTGTGTGTTTTACCGAGCACTTTATAGTTCAGTTGCCTGCTCAGTTCGTGTGGGAGTATCAGGCCAATCCTGTTTTCACCATATAACCAGCCGATTGATTCATCTCCCATAGACTCGGTCTCATGCTCACCAAAGGTCTGGCACCAACCCTTAAAATAGGCGGCATAACGATGTATTTCACGCACGTCTGACATACAGCTAAGCATAATCTAGATATGTATGCTTGTGAATTAAGGTAAAAAGCGTGTTAATTCAGTCAGATATTAGTATATTGTTACCTTGATAAGATGTTGAAATATTAACTGATATTGGTGAACGGATAAGTCGATGGTTACTGCAGGTATCTGGCTAAGCTTTGCATTTGTACTGGGTCTTGTGATGCGTCAGGTCGGTTTGCCTCCCTTGATTGGCTATCTGGCAGCCGGATTTACATTAAGTGCCCTGGGCTATGAAAGTAACAATATTCTTAAAGAAATTTCGCATGCAGGCGTCCTGCTGCTGCTGTTTAGTGTCGGATTAAAGCTACGTTTAAGTACCTTGATCCGTAAAGAAATCCTGGCCGGTTCTTTACTCCACATGGGAATCACGGTTGGCCTGGTTTATCTGGTGCTGGTCGTGACCATCAACCTGGAACATCAGACGGCATTACTATCAGCTATTGCCCTGGCCTTTTCCAGTACCGTGGTCGCTGCCAAGGTATTAGAGAGTAAACGCGAACTCCGAGCGTTTCATGGTCGGGTTGCGATTGGTATCCTGATTGTACAGGATCTGGTTGCCGTTACGGTGCTGAGTGCAGGTACTGGTGTGGCACCGTCTCCCTGGGCCGTTATTTTACTCGGTCTTATCTTTATCCGTCCGATTTTCTTCCGGTTACTGGATGTTACTGGTCATGGTGAACTGGTGGTGCTGTATGGGCTATTGCTGGCGTTAGTGATTGGTGGTTCGAGTTTCGAGTATTTTGGTTTAAGCTCTGAACTCGGTGCTTTGTTACTGGGTATCATGCTTTCCAGTCACAAGCGGGCTATCGAGTTATCAAATTCAATATGGAGTTTGAAGGAGGTACTGTTAGTAGGCTTCTTCTTACAAATCGGCCTGCTAGGACATCCTGATTTTGAAGTATTCCAACAGGCATTGTTAATTAATGCGCTATTACCCATTAAAGCTGTATTATTCTTTTTTATTTTAATCCTTTTTAGATTACGTGCACGTAGCTCATTTCTGGCCAGCCTGACGCTTGCCACCTACAGTGAGTTTGGACTTATCGTCGCCAATATGGGCGTACAACAGGGATGGTTTACATCGGAATGGATGGTACTACTTGCGGTTGCGGTGGCCATCTCCTTTGCTGTGAGCGCGCCACTCAATCGCTATGCGCATGAGATCTATGAATGGCTTGAACAATTCATCTCTCGCTTCGAAACCAGCAAGCGACATCCAGATGATGAACCGATTAACATTGGCAATTCGCATATTATTGTCATGGGCATGGGACGTATTGGCACGGGTGCCTATGACCTGTTATGCCACCAACAGCATCGAGTCATTGGACTGGATTCTGATCCGATCAAGGTAGAACTGCACCGCAAGCAAGGTAGAAGAGTATTGTATGCCGATGCGGAAGACCCGGGCTTTTGGACAAACCTGAACCTGGAAGGCGTACATACTATTTTGTTAGCCATGCCCGAGTTGACCGCAAAGATTTTAGCGACACGTCAATTACGTAAGCAGGGTTTTAAGGGGACAATTTCAACGACGAGCGTTTACGATGAAGAACTGGAACAGCTTAAGTCGGCGGGGGCTAATCATATCTATAATTATTATGAAGGGCTCGGTTCCAATTTTGCGCAGAGTGCACTTGAGCACGTGAGTTAACGAAGTTGTTCTCACCTTCTCCCTGCAGTCGTAACCCCTGATTTAATTTACACAATCTAGTGTCCGCGTTTCAGGTGCCCGTGATACCCTCCATGCTCAGCATGCCTATGATGGTCATGATGACCATGCCTGTGATGCCAGTGATGACAGCCAGAAAGCACCACAGCGACAATCAACATAATCACCGCCGGCGCCACATATCGATTAAATACCTGAATTGATTTCATAACGTTCAAGACCCATGTTGGTTATACCAGCATATAGTCTGAATCACAGAGGCTGAATAGAAACTGAATAATGTATGTTTCTACAGTGTAAAAATGTAACGAAATATTTCTGCTGCCAATGAATTATCCAGGTCCTGTCCCATTAACCTATACCTCAGCCAATTTTCTTAGCGATGCAGATAACCGACAACCAGCAACGCTAATGCCACGAGCGCCATCACCGCATGGATAACTACAACAACCATCGGTGGTGGTTCGGTACCTTTACGCAGGGCCAGCAAGACCAGACCACCCGCCAGGGCCATGAAAAACAAAATGGCGGCATTGTTGTACAACATATGAATCGTGGCTTCACGGAAGATCTGCACAATCAACATGACCAGGGCGAGCATGCCAATAGCGGCGTGCGTCAGTCCCAGCGCCTTGGAGCCACGTTTGTAGCGAATGCCCATAAACATCAAAAAAACACCAAAGCCGACTGCAAGGCCAAATAACAGGATCACGAATAAAATCATAGTTTCCCCAGGTGGTAGTACCCTAAATTTTTATTGTAAGGCGTCCTTGAATATCAACAGTGATATGTGACCAGGCAATTCCAGTAAAGTTTCCGATGTTCTTACTCCGGTTTGACTATTCCTGATTCAGATCGATGGTGCAACCACGATTGAACAGCCTGGCATAAATCACCCAGAGTGTGCCGCCAACAAAGAATGACACCACAAAGGTTGGAGTATGCTCCGCCAGTGGGATAAAACCGGACAGTTCCAGGGATAAATAAATAGTAAATATCGTTACGGCTAAAGCACTCAGCATAGAGGTGAACATGAGCAGGATAACAAGGGGTTTGCTGTTGGTGTATTTCACCAACGAAACGACTTTGCCAAAGACAAACATATTGAGCGGGCGCATGAAAAAACCGGCAAGCACGCCAAT
>JASFLL010000361.1:0-3203 GCA_050118115.1 Thioalkalispiraceae bacterium | reverse complement strand
TTAGTTATATTTTCTAGAGGTTATAGGCGGAGAAGGAGGGATTATTCGCCAACTCCGTTGGCTCACCCTGCGGGCCAGCGCCGCCCCGCTTTGCGGGTCTCCGCTGTTCCGGCTCGTTACTCGCCGGTCGAACCGCTGATCTAACCGAGGGTTCGAAGTACAACTTTCTAAAATCATGGGAATAGAGTCATTCATACTCTCCTCGAATGATGGCGGAGAAGGAGGGATTCGAACCCTCGATACGCGGTTAGCGTATACACACTTTCCAGGCGTGCTCCTTCAACCACTCGGACACTTCTCCCATGAAATTTGTAAGATCATAGTAATCCCTACAGGAATACACTCTCTCACAAGGCGCGCAAGGGTATACCACCTTGCACGAATTAGGCAAATACCAGTGAAACTGATTCAGCAAACGTTAATCGAAGTGGATATAAAGTAACGCCTGATAACCCTATTGGCTCAGATTTTACGCTATTTGAAAGTCAAATAGTTATGGATTACATGGAGTTAGCTTATATAGCTGAGCAGATTGTCTAAATAATTTTTTAACCGACTGAATTTTCAGGAAATTAGTCTAAAATGTACAGAAAAGCTGTTAATTTTCACGAAAACGCTTCGATTTGTGAAAACATCTTTATAAGTATGTTATTATTCTCTTATGTAAAAGGCGATCCGTGTCGCAAAAACCACAGGAAAAATCAGTTTGTAAGTCTCAGGACAAATCGGTTTTGGCCGATAAATGTGATGGACTTCTCACTTTATCAATAAAAATGCGTGTTTTTAGTGGACTCATAATTTTCTCGGTAGCACTGGTATTTATCCTGAATGCCTGTGCTCCACAACGCTCAGCTCTGGAGCAGGTTATTGCTTCGGGAGAGTTACACGTGCTGACACGCAATAGTGGCACGACCTATTATGAAGGCCCCCAGGGACCCGCTGGACTCGAGTATGAACTCATGCAGCGTTTTGCGGATAAACTCGGGGTCAAACTCAAGATCACAGTACCGGATAACCTCAATGATATTCTTGAGCAAATTAGTGCAGGTGAAGCAGATATTGCGGCTGCCGGTCTAACCGTTACAGATAAGCGTAAGCAAAAAGTCAGATTTGCCCCCGCTTACCAGACAATTACCCAGCAAGTTGTTTACAACAGAAAACATGACAGACCACGCTCACTTGCCCAGCTGGACGGAAGCCTGGAGGTAGTCGCCCATAGCAGTCACGTCGAGGAACTCAACAGACTAAAACCCAAATACACAAAACTGTCCTGGACCGAAAACAACGATGCCGATACTACCGAGCTATTGACCCTGGTGGCAGAAGACCTGATAGATTACACAGTGGCCGACTCAAATGAAGTTGCTTATAACCGACGCTACTATCCAAAACTTCGAGTGGCATTTGATATTACCAAACCACAGGAATTAGCCTGGGCCTTTCCTATATCTGAAGATAACAGTCTCTACAATGCGGCAACTGACTTCCTGAATAAACTCAAGACATCAGGTGAACTCGAACGTCTTCTTAAACAAAACTACCAACACGTCAAGAATTACGACTACGCAGGCACACATAGTTATCTTGCTCAAATACGTCGTCGTTTGCCAAGCTACCAGGAGATGTTTCAGAAGGCTGCAGAAAAATATGACCTGGACTGGAAATTACTGGCAGCTATTTCTTACCAGGAATCTCACTGGCGTCAAAACGCTGTATCACCGACAGGTGTCCGCGGCATGATGATGCTAACCACAAATACAGCCGAGTTACTTGGCGTGAAAGACCGTACCGATCCAGCTGAAAGTATCATGGGCGGAGCGAAATATTTACGTTCCTTAATTGATAAAGTCCCTGCAGAAATTCCTGAACCCGACAGAATCTGGATAGCAGTGGCCGCGTATAATGTGGGTTTTGGGCATATCAGTGATGCGAGACAGCTAGCAGCCAAGCGTGGTAACAACCCGGACCAGTGGGTCGATATTAAAGCCACCTTGCCGTTACTAAGCAAACGCAAATGGTATAAACAAACTCGCTTCGGCTATGCGCGCGGCTGGGAACCTGTGCGTTACGTGGAAAACATCCGTAGTTATTACGACATTCTGGTCTGGCACCTGGAAAAAGAACATCCCCAGTTACAAAACATACGCCCTATTCTGGCGTTTTCATCCAACGCTCTTTAGATTATCGAATTTTTCTTTTGAATAGACCGTGGTTTGATTACGGCCGTTTTCTTTGGAGAAATACAGCGCCTGGTCAGCGGTTTCAATCCAGTCTTTATAAGACTTTATACTTTGATTTAATTCAGAAACCCCGAGACTGATATTAAACTCAATCAACATATCTTCATATTGAATCGTCAGTGCTTCTATTCTTTTACGTAATCGTTCAGCAAGAATGAGCGCATTATCTTTACTCGTATCGACAAGAAGCACTGCAAATTCTTCACCCCCATAACGCCCTGCAATATCCGTCTTTCGTATTGTCCTTCTTAATGTCCTGGAGGTTTGTCTGATAACTTCATCACCTGCCTGATGACCATATGTATCATTAACATTCTTAAAATGATCAATATCAAACATGATTAAGGTAACAGGCTGTGAAGTTCGTTTATAGCGTTCGTACTCTGCAACCAGACATTCTTCCCAGTAACCTCGATTATTCAATTGTGTCAACCGATCTGTGCGGCTTAACATCGCCAGTTCATTGTTGGCACCTTCCAGTTTCTGTTTACCTACTGCTGCCTCTGTTACATCATAAATGACAATGCCTATATTCCTGATATTTCCATCGACACCCATCAAAGGTAAAAATGTAATGTTCTGGTACATAAAGGGTGATGAGCCGGTTATTGGCCGGTAATTCTTGAATTTAAAAAGATAAGGGCGTTGTTCCCAGGTAGTAAATGCTCTATTTGCCAACGTAAAAACAGACTCAACTTTACGTTCGAACCAGTTACGAGGTAATTCAGGGAATAAGTTGAACAAATTTTTCCCCATCACTTCATCAGCGCGCTTTCCACTGCGATTGACCATAAAACCGTTCCACAATTTCACAGCATATTGCTTGTCGATCACAACGATACCAACATTAATGGAGTGGATAACCCCCATCAGCCAGTGCATTTCATCCAGTTCTGTTTCATTATTCATAATTATGCAGCCACGTATGAAATCAGTTGGTTGAAACGAGGAATCGAGTCTTCG
>JASFLL010000360.1:0-3214 GCA_050118115.1 Thioalkalispiraceae bacterium | reverse complement strand
GATTTTTACCTCTATTTTGAGGTAAGCTCGGCGCCAGTAGTGAAACTCAGAAAATATTTAAATGTATCAGAAGAATGATAGGGGTAAATAATGGCATCGACCGTTGATGAAATAACTATGAATTATGAAGAAAATGGCCAGCAACTCGTCAAGGAACTGGATAAGGTCATACTCACCAAGGGAGCCTGGTCTACCGTCATGTTCAAGTACCAGGACTGGAATCGCCAGGCCGAAGAATTTGGACCGATCAAATACTCAATTCGTCGTTATCAAAAGCGGGAAGGAACATATCGTCCGAAATCAAAATTCAATATCAGTAACGTAAAACAGGCCAAGAGCGTCATTGAAGCGCTTAGCAAGTGGGTTGCCGAAGACGAAAAAGATGCTGATTAGGCAGTCTCTGTAAAAATACAGTCATGTGGTATGCCCTGTTGTTGCAGGGCATTTTTCGTTTTGGATATCTGTGAGTCAGTTCCCGCGATATAAAAATGATGTTCTTTCAGGTTATCGGACAGTACCTTACACAGCACTTCAACGGCGTCCTGTTGAGCGTAACTAACCGGGTGATAAGCGAAACGTTCAAAGGCATCTGCCCACGAACGACAGTGATTGTGCATATATAGCCCCTGTTCATCTTGCACAAGCCAGTATAATTGCATGTCTTCAGTGACATCCAGGGTCATGGCATGTTCAACCAGGCTTTTGATCGGTGCAAAACCATCATCAAAGGCAATAAATACTATTGGGTTGGGTTCATCTTCATGGAGCACAAAGTGGCCGGCCGGACCGGTAATCTCGACTGTATCACTAGCCTTGATCTGAGTTTTGATATAGTTGGTAAATACATCATCATGGCTGGTATCAATGTGAAATTGTAGATTCATATCATCACATGGACAGCTGGCGACATGCAGTTTTTTGCTGGCAACCCCCGGGATTTCAAGGTTCACATATTGTCCGGCCAGAAATCTTAATCGTTGAGTGCGGGGAGTTTTAACTTGTAGCGTGGAGATATGTCCACTTAACGGTGTAACCTTACGTACCCAGGCTGTAATTGATTGAGTTGGGATGTCATTTTCGCTGCCTGCCTCTTCCGCCTCAAGGATAAGGTCAGTTACTGCGGTATTGGAACAGGTAAGAATATAGCCCTGTAATTTTTCTTTTTCATTTAATACATAATCATGGTTGCGAATCTTTTTCACTTCTCCTGATAGAATCCGAGCTTTACACTTGCCGCAATTACCATTACTGCAACCATAATCAAGCGCAAGTCCTGCACCTAACCCAGATTCAAGGATGCTATTTGATCCTTCAACGAAAAATTCGTGACCCGAGGGTTCTATTCTGACTTGTGCGGCCATAATCCTCAAAAATGTATCGGTGACAAGCATTGGATATAGTTCAAATTTCTTATCGGTAATGGTTTCTATTTCCTTTAAAAACCAGCTTTGCAGTTCCCGGATTGCTTTAGCTGCTTCGGGTTCTGCGCTCGCAAGAACATTCAATTTCGTTTTGAGCTTGTCGAAAATATTATAAAAAATACTGATCTCGAGTTTTGACGCAACCAGTTCTTCACTCAAAATGTTGACCCGGGTCGCAAGGGTTTCCATATCGGGCGGAACCTGGAGCTTGCTGGAGCGAGCCCTGATTGACGCGTTCTCAATAATTTGTTCCAGCTTTTCAAGCAGCGAATCCGCTTCGAAGTTTACGGCCGGGTATTGTTTAGCTATCTGCTCAAGATCAACCATCCCTTCAAAACTGGTAATGGCTCCTGCGCGGATCTGCTTTTGTAGGTTACCACGCGATACTCCAGCCAGTTTTGCAGCACGTGATACCGTAACGAGTCTTGACATTAATTTCTGACGCTTATTTTTTCGCCGTAATCATGGCGACCGTGGCTCAATCGCTTGTATTGCCGAACCATGATAATTGTTTTTAATATCGTGGTTTCATCAATTTTCGGCAGGTTCAAGCCTATTTCAATTTTTCGCCCCATCTCGTTAATTTCACCGACCTGGATGAACTGACGGATCAGGGCGCCCGCCTGCGATAATTCTGCAACCTCATCAACATAATAGGCAAGAGTATACAAATGTGCATCCCAAATAATGGGTTTGCCTTCAAAGTTTCCAATAAAACGAAAATGTGCATGCCCGTTTTCGGAGGATTCCAGGCACTCATATTCACGGTTTAAGGCGGTTAATTTTTGAGTAAATCCCTCAATATCCACAATAGATTTCGCCATGTATTTGAATTTTAGGCAGATTGAGGCTGTAATCATAGTGCAGAATTGATACATTGAGAACATGGCTTTTATCCGATACAACCGTAGCAGGCGTCAGTTTGTCACCAGATTACTGATGGGTGGCGTCGCGGCCATGAGTACTGATCTGTATGCTGCTACGGCGAGCGTTTCTTATAGCCCGGGCACGAATAAACGAAGCTCCACATCTGACGCTGCCGCAGCTCCTGAAAATACGATTCCTGACGGAGCAATCCGTGATGCAGTTAGAAAAGCTCAGGAATTCGAGCATGATTATGATGATGATATCTATGCCAGCCACAGTCAGTCGGGGTTGCTGCGTAGCGTCTTACTACGTCTTGGTCGACTACAACGAACAGTTGGTTACGGTAATTTCAACCTGATTGATTTTGATTCCGCTCGTTATTATGCAAGCCGGTATTCTTCCATAGGCGCCTTTACAGATAAAGAAACAGATTTGATCGAAGAATTGTTCGAGTACGATGCCAGTAACTATGGTTTTTTCGGTCACAAAGTTTCGCCAAGTCTGACAGCAAAAATAAGGCGCCAGGATGTAAAAAAAATACGCGGCACAGGGCATTTCCTTTATCAGGGTGAATCGCTGGATATGTATAACAAGATTAAGCGGCAAATGGGCGATGACCTGATCCTGACTTCGGGTATACGAAGCGTGGTTAAACAGATCCATTTATTTATCGCCAAGGTAGAGAAATCCGGTGGTAACCTGTCAAGAGCCGCTCGTTCACTTGCCCCGCCAGGACACTCATTTCACGGTATTGGGGATTTTGACGTGGGCAAAAGAGGGCTGGGTGCAGCAAACTTTACCAATACATTTGCAGAGACGAGGATATATACACGTTTGAATGAATTGGGCTACATTAGCATGCGTTACCCGATGGCCAATCCCTATGGGGTACGTTATGAGCCCTGGCATATCAAGGTGGTTGAAGA
>JASFLL010000359.1:0-3216 GCA_050118115.1 Thioalkalispiraceae bacterium | reverse complement strand
CAGGTGAGAATCTGTTGCAGTTGCTCGAATCACGCCTGGATAATGTTGTGTTCCGCATGGGTTTTGGTGCCTCCCGTACCGAGGCTCGCCAGCTGGTTCGACACAATGCAATTAGTCTGAATGGCAAGAAGGCAAACATTCCATCAATGCAGGTTAAACCCGGCGATGTAATTGCGATTGCCGACAAGAGCAAGGAACAGTTGCGTATCAAAGGCGCACTGGATGCTGCTGAGCAACGTGGTATTTCTGAATGGTTGGAAGTGAATTCCAAGAAGATGGAAGGCACGTTCAAGGCAATGCCAGAGCGTAGTGACTTGCCGTCAGATATTAATGAACACTTGGTAGTGGAATTGTACTCCAAGTAATTTTAGCGGTCGGTAATTTAAATGCCGACCAGAATGAATTTTTCCCTAACCTAAAGAGGGCGTTTAATGCAGGGCTCAGTATCAGACTTTCTGAAACCACGTATTGTCGACGTCCAGCAACTTACTGACACGCACGCGCGTGTAGTGCTTGAGCCACTTGAGCGTGGTTTTGGGCATACATTAGGTAACGCGTTACGTCGTATTTTGCTGTCATCCATGAATGGCTGTGCCATCGTCGAAGCTGAAATTGAAGGCGTATTGCATGAGTACACCGCAATCGAAGGTGTGCAAGAAGACGTAGTAGAGATATTATTAAACCTGAAGGGTGTTGCAATCCGGATGGAAGGTGCCAGTGAAGTGACACTGACACTGAACAAGAAAGGTCCTGGGCCGGTAACGGCTGGTGACATTTCTACTGATCATAATGTCGAGATTATTAATCCTGACCATGTTATTGCTAACCTGACTAAAACCGGTGAGTTGAACATGGTTCTGAAGGTACGAGTTGGCCGTGGTTATGAGCCAGCCAGTGTTCGTCAGTCTGAGGAAGATGAAGAACGCCCAATTGGGCGCCTGCAAATAGATGCCAGCTTCAGCCCAGTGCGTCGTATCGCCTATGTTGTAGACAGTGCGCGTGTTGAGCAACGTACCAACCTGGATAAATTGATTATCGACCTGGAAACAAACGGTAGTATCGATCCTGAAGAAGCGATTCGTACCGCAGCTACTATTTTGCAAGACCAGCTGTCTGCTTTCGTTGACCTGTCAGGTAAGCAGGAAGAGGAAACTCAGGCCCAGGAACCAGAAGTTGATCCAATTCTGCTGCGTCCAGTTGATGATCTTGAGTTAACTGTTCGTTCTGCGAATTGTTTAAAGGCCGAGCAAATCTACTATATAGGTGATTTGATTCAACGTACCGAAGTGGAATTATTGAAGACACCAAACCTTGGCAAGAAGTCTCTGACTGAAATCAAGGACGTGCTGGCTTCACGTGGTTTGTCACTCGGTATGCGTTTAGAAAACTGGCCGCCATCGAGTTTGCGTGAAAAAGACTCAGCGGCTTAATCGAAGTATTAAAGGGTTAGTAAAATGCGTCATCGTGAAAGTGGCCGTAAATTAAATCGTAACAGCTCGCATCGCAAAGCAATGTTCCGGAACATGGCTGCATCGTTGTTCGATCATGAACTGATCAAAACAACCTTGCCTAAAGCCAAGGAACTGCGTCGTGTTGCTGAACCTCTGATTACACTTGCGAAGAATGACAGCGTGGCGAATCGTCGCCTGGCTTTTGATCGCCTGCGTAATAAGGATATGGTAAGCAAACTGTTCAATGAACTTGGTCCACGTTATGAGACCCGTCCTGGTGGTTATCTACGTATTTTAAAATGTGGATTCCGGACCGGTGACAATGCACCGATGGCTATTGTTGAGCTGGTTGATCGCCCTGTTGAAGCTGAATCTGCAGCCGAAGATTAACCGAAAGCAAATATGCTTGAGAAACTGTAAGGCCGAGCATTTATGCTCGGCCTTTTTCGTGAGTGAATGTTTATCTATGAAGCTTTACTACCACATTTTTAAATCAAGAATCGCGTTTGCATTTGTTGGCATTGCTATTTTCGTGGGACTTTTTATTCTAAAAGAAGACCTAATAGTATCGCGACTCGGTAACGAAATGTGGAATTTACTGCATCTTTGCGCATTCTTTATCATCTGGCTTTTTCTGGTTAATTTGTTCAGTTTTTTCCGTCCTGACCGCTTGCCAACTATTGGCAAGATTATTTTACTGACAGTGGTCGCGAGTATCTTAATCGAAGTAATACAGTCATACATTGGACGCGATGCCTCTATTGAAGATATTGCCCTGAATCTGGCCGGAACTTTATTGGCACTGATTGTTACGATCTATAAAGGCCAGTACTTCAAGGGTAGATCCTACTATATTTATTTCATATTTATAGTGTTTACTATAATGCTGGTATGGCCGGGCATCAGGATTTTTATCGACGAAATTCAAAGAAGAGAACAATTTCCAGTATTGGCGGATTTTTCAAAACCCTATGAACTGGGTAGATGGTCATCTAATCATGCAAAGTTGAGTATTTCAAGTACAAGTCTCGGTAAAGTACTGGATGTAACATTGCTGCCGGGTAGTAGGTATTCTACTGTTACATTACATACTATTCATGAAGATTGGGAACAATATCGTGAGCTCATGATCGTAATAGTAAATAACGAAAACACCAAATTACCACTTGTCCTTCGAATAAATGACGCTGCGCATAACAATGAATATAGTGACCGTTACAACAAACGACGTGAAGTACCTGAAGGACTCTCGACAATAACGGTAAAACTATTGGACCTTTATAATGCGCCAAAAGGCAGAAGAATGGATCTGAATAATATTCAGGCTATCTCTTTGTTTGCGATTGATCTGAATTCAACAAGAAAATTTCAAATTAAAAAGATATACCTTCGCTAATGATAATCTATTTGTTTACTGATTTTGGATATCAGGGGCCTTATGTCGGTGAATTAAAAACTGTTCTTGCTCAGTCTATTAAGAATGAAAAGATTGTTATTGATCTTATGCATGATGCGCCACAATTTGATCCTGTCTCCAGCGCTTACATACTTGCCGCTCTCAGTTAGCGGTTCCAGCCCGGTGATGCCTGTCTGGCTGTTGTTGACCCCGGTGTTGGCAGTCAGTCTCGCCGGCCAGTTATAGTAGAAGCGGATGGGGTTATCTATTGTGGGCCTGATAATGGGCTGTTCAGCCAGGTGATTAAAAATGCAAGTGACGTTAAAGTTAGCGAAATAAGGTGGCGACCGGAGAAATTATCCAGTAGTT
>JASFLL010000358.1:0-3222 GCA_050118115.1 Thioalkalispiraceae bacterium | reverse complement strand
TGATTTTTTCATTAATGAGAGGTGCATCCTGCCTGTTCGCAACTTGTTCGTCTTTTTGCCAGTGATAAATATCAAAACCGGTTTTAAAGGCAACCAACAACAAAAGACCGACCGTTGGTTCATTCAGTGAACCCAGCGCAAAACCGGAAGCAAGGATTGTGATATGCAATACCATAATACGACGATAAGGCGCAGTAGTAAGTTGCATGACACCCTCGCTACCCAACCCTCGCTCACTCGTATCTCGCAGCCAGTCAAGCATCTGATAGGCGAACAATCCAAATAACGGCCAGAATAAATGGTGTGTCTTAATTAGCGGATAAATTATTTCTGGAATACCCATCCCGGCCAGTTCAGGCTGCAGACCTTTACCAAACAGGCTAACGATAAATGTACCATGACCATAACAAAACATACCGTAATGGAGGGTAAAAAAAGGGACCATAAAAACAGGAAGCGTAAACTCAACGACGTGGGAATATGGCCGCACGACCATACGCAAAATCATGAACACACCAATTATAATATTTTCCAGCCAGTAAAGAAAAATCAGGTCAAAACTTTTCCAGCCCCACTCGAACACGCCATAGACAGGCAACGCATTCAACAACACGAGAATAGTAAGGAATACAGGTTTTGGTAATTTCAAATTCATATCAATATCCGCTTATTCTGTTATCGTCAGAAACGCAGATTCTCTTAAATAAGGGTGATGAACTTCATACCCTGACAGTTAAAAAATGGTCCCAGTAGGGCGGATCATTTATTCGTTCTTTCAGGAAATCAACAAACACCCTGATTTTGGCGGGCAGATAATGTCTTGATGTGTATATGGCATAAATATCTAAGGTCAGTGAATTATAATTTTCCAACACCATCTGTAACTCACCACGTCGTATGGCATCACTGGCAATAAAGGTTGGCATGATAGTCACCCCCATGCCGGCAATCGCTGCTTCCAGCAATAACTCCGGGTTATTGGATACCATTGTCGGTTTAATCTTTATTAAATGCTGCACACCATCTTTGCTCAAAGGCCAGCGCCCGCTTTCGGTGAAGGTATACAGCAGGCAGGCGTGGTTTTGTAAATCGTCAGGATGAACGAGTGGCGGAGCATCCTTCATATATTCAGGCGAGGCAATCAACACATGCCGACAACGTGCCAGACGGCGTGCGATCATATCAGAATCTTCCGATCCGGTAACACGAATGGCCAGGTCATAGCCTTCGTCTACCAGGTCTACATATCGGTCGCTAACCATGATTTCGACTTTCACCTCTTCATACATCCTGGTGAATTCACTGATTAGAGGCACCACATGCCGCTCTGCAAAGACACTGGGCGCACTGATACGCAGGGTGCCTCTCGGTGTACCGCTTAATCCAGAGACCATGTCATCTGCCTCTTCCAGAATGTGGAGCATTTCTTTACAGCGTTCGAAATACATCCGACCGGATTCCGTGGTACTGACATGGCGCGTGGTGCGATTTAGTAATCGGCCTCCCAGATGATCTTCCAGCTGGGAAACATACTTACTGGCTGCTGCTCGTGAAATACCCAGTCGCTCACTGGCCGCTGAAAAACTCCCGTTTTCTACCACCTGCACAAACGTTTTAATGCGAGTCAGTTTATCCATGGCCCATTAATTGTTTCTATATTGTTAACAGTTTAGCAACCAAATCCCTGTTTATCTATTAATCATTAACAACTATGGTTACTTCATTTTATTAACTAACCAAGAGGGTCAGGATTATGAGTACTGAAGCAGGTACATTAGAAAAACAAGAGGCCGTTAATCAGCAACCAGCGACCGTTGGCTCGGTCACCCTGGATCCCAGCCATATCATGCAAACCGCCACCGCATTCTGGGCATCCAAGGTTTTATTAACAGCCGTAGAATTTGACCTGTTCACAGTCCTTGGTGACGACAGCATGACTGCGAAAGAGCTTGGCAATAAGCTCGGTATCCACCCAAGAGGCATATACGACTTTTTCGATTCGCTGGTTGCATCAGGCTTCCTGGAACGTGAGGGCGACAGCGCTACTGGCCAATATAAAAACACGCCTGACACTGCAGCTTTTTTAAATAAAAACAGCCCCATGTACATCGGCGGTATGCCGGAAATGCTCAATACTCGCCTGTTTGGTTTCTGGAATAATCTGGGTGAAGCATTAAAAACCGGACAGCCACAAAATGAAATCAGACACAATGGCAAACCGATGTTTGAAGAACTCTATGCAGATAACGCCCGTCTGGGCCAGTTTCTCGATGCCATGACCGGTTTCCAGGCAGCTAACTTTCAACAGCTTGGAGAGAAATTTCATTTTGAAAATTATAAAACGGTCTCGGATATTGGCGGCGCACTCGGTTTACTTTCCCGCATAATCGCCAGACAACACTCTCATCTTGGCTTTAACACCTTCGACCTACCGCCAGTTGCACCACTGGCACAGCAGTATGTCGATGAAGCCGATCTCTCCGATCGTATCAATGTCATGTCCGGTGATTTTTTCATTGATAGCTTCCCTGGCGCGGATGTGATCACTATGGGCAATATCCTGCATGACTGGAACCTGGAAAAGAAAAAAATACTTATCAAAAAAGCCTATGATGCGTTACCTGATGGTGGTGCCTTGATTGCCATTGAGAATCTGATTGATGATGCACGCCGCGAAAACCTGTTTGGCCTGCTAATGTCACTCAATATGCTGATCGAATTTGGTGATGCCTTTGACTATACCGGTGAAAACTTCCGTGACTGGTGTAGTGAAGCAGGGTTTAAACAGTTTGATATTATCCAGCTTGCAGGGCCAGCCAGTGCGGCAATTGCCTATAAGTAATAAGCGTAAATGAAAAGCAGGGTCAGGCTCATTATTTGAGCCAGACCCTGTAGTAGTTATTGCGCAGCTAAAACAAATCTACTGCTAGTATCCCGAAACAGACGACAAGACCCACAACACACAGCCAACCAAAGGTATTTCCGATTTTCGCGTAAAGCGTATGAATACCAGCATTAATCGGGACCTGTGCCACCATCACGTTATCTTGGGCAGCAAAATCATCCATATATGCCAAACGACGACCAAAGGCATCAACTGCACCTGAACCACCCCAGCGGGTAATGCGGAACAAGGACGAACCATTCTCAATGGCACGGAATTCTGCCATTTGCTGATGCAAAGGCATTATATCCCTCCAGTCACTTGCTGGTACCAGCATC
>JASFLL010000357.1:0-3226 GCA_050118115.1 Thioalkalispiraceae bacterium | reverse complement strand
CGTCCACAGCAACAGCGGCATCAATAACAAGGCCGTCAGTCTGATGGTCGACGGGGGCAGTTTTAACGGTCAGAATGTTACCGGTTTAGGAATAACAAAAACAGCAGCACTCTATTACGACGTACAGACAAATTATCTGACTTCCGGTTCTGATTATCTCGATCTTTATAACGCACTGAATGCCAGTTGTACTGCATTGATTGGAGTTAAAGGCATTACCAGTAGCGACTGTACTCAGGTCAACAATGCCCTGCTTGCCGTAGAGATGAACCAGCAACCGGTTGCTGACTTTAATCCTGAAGCGCTGGTATGCGGACCTGGACAAATAAACGAAGATCTGTTCCATGATGACTTTGCAACAAACCTGTCGAACTGGACAGCGACTATCAACGTTGAGTCGACTGCTGTCTGGGCAACAGCTTCAGGCTATTCCACAAGCGATACACTTGTTGCCTACGGACCCGGTTCAAGCACATTACTTGAAGGTATACTTACTCAGAACAACCAGGTCGCAATACCCGGCGCGGGTTATTACCTGCATTTCACGCATGTGTTTGATTATGAGGTGACGGCCGGAATAAATTACGATGGCGGAATCATTGAATACAGTACCGATAATGGTGCTACATGGAATGACGCCATGAGCCTGTTCGATAGTGGTCGAAACTATACTGGCAGCATAGACGCGAGTAGCGATAATCTTCATGCCGGGGAAAACGCCTTCATTTCCACCAGCCATGGATACAATTCCACTCGACTGGATTTAACCTCTCTGGCTGGACAGAGTGTACGTTTCAGGTTTATCAACACGGGAGATAGTTTGCTCGCCTCACCAATAGGCTGGGCCATAGACGATTTCAGAATCTACACCTGTATCACCAACTCTCCTCCTTCCTCCAACGCAGGGAGTGACCAGGATGTACTTGCAGGTGCGAGTGTCTCCCTAAGCGGCTCTGGTAACGACCCGGATACGGATAGCATCACTTATCAGTGGACCCAGATATCAGGCCCAACTGTCAGCTTAAGTGGCGCCACAACCACCACACCTTCATTTATTGCGCCTGCGACCAGTAGCACACTTGTTTTCCGAATACGCGTGACTGACAGCTATGATCAATATAGTGATGATACCGTTACCGTGACTGTGAACGCCCCCCCTACTGCGAACGCAGGTATCGATCAAACTGTAAACGTGGATAGCGCGGTTAACTTAAGTGGAAGCGGCAACGACCCGGAAGCGGGTGCCCTGACCTACGCCTGGACTCAAACAGGTGGTACCAGCGTCAGCCTCACCGGCGCCGCCACTGCCACCCCTTCATTCACGGCCCCCTCAGCAGCCACGACCCTGAGCTTCCAGCTGACTGTCACGGATGATCATGGTCAATCGGATGTGGATTCGGTCACCGTTACAGTACAGGATCCCAACGCCGGTGGTGGTGGCGGCGGTGGTTGTACACTGAGCGAGAACGGTCGCTTCGACCCCATCTGGTTGTCATTGCTGCTGTTCTTTGCAGGACTGCATCTGTTAAGACGCAGAAGACTCAAAGCAGATAGCCAGTAATCTGAAAATCTATCTGCAAGCTGTAAAAAAAGCGCGTCCGACTGGACGCGCTTTTTACTGCTCCACACCTAAATTGGCGATTTATAAGGTAACTTGTTTTAATCTATACCCTCATAAATTTCCCTATTATTCAGCCAGAATAGAGTGTTGTATAGTTGGCGGCCATTTTAGAGTGCCCCGCGGGGCCAGAACGCGAGCTGAATACCACGCTGCTGCAAACCGTTCCAGATTTCAGAAAATCAGTGCCCCCGGGCGCATAACATTGAGGGATACAAGAATGATTAAACCAGTTGGCTCCGATGAGCTGAATCCATTATTCGTCTATGACGATGCCGAACACGACAAAATAAGCAAAGAAGCTGAGTCTTTACCATCCGTGATCATTAGTTCACAGGCTGCCGGTAATGCCGTGATGATGGGCGGTGGTTACTTTAACCCGTTGAAAGGTTTCATGAATGTCGCGGATGCCATGGGTGCCGCTGAAAAAATGACCCTGAGCGACGGCTCCTTCTTCCCGGTTCCTGTGCTGTGCCTGCTGGAAGACGTCAGTGCCATTAAAGATGCCAAGCGTATCGCCCTGCGCGATCCCAATGTCGACGGCAATCCCGTGCTGGCCGTGATGGATGTCGAGAACATCGAAGAAGTCTCTGACGAACAAATGAAGATCATGACCGACAAGGTCTACCGCACCGATGACATGGAACACCCGGGTGTGAATGCATTCAATACCCAGGGTCGCATGGCGGTTTCCGGTCCGATCCAGGTCCTGAATTTCAGCTACTTCCTGGATGAATTCCCGGATACCTTCCGCACCGCGGTGGAGATTCGTAACGAAATTACTGAGCGTGGCTGGAAAAAAGTGGTCGCGTTCCAGACCCGTAACCCCATGCACCTGGCCCATGAAGAGCTGTGCCACATGGCCATGGACCGCCTGGGTTGTGATGGCCTGGTCATCCACATGCTGCTGGGTAAACTGAAGCCGGGTGATATCCCTGCGCCGGTTCGCGATGCGGCCATTCGTAAAATGGTTGAGCTGTATTTCCCACCCAACAGCGCGATGGTGACCGGTTATGGCTTCGATATGCTGTATGCCGGCCCACGTGAAGCGGTTTTACACGCCTATTTCCGCCAGAACATGGGTGCCACCCACTTCATCATCGGTCGTGACCATGCCGGTGTGGGTGATTACTACGGCGCCTTCGATGCCCAGACCATCTTCCACGATGAAGTGCCCAAGGGTGCCCTGGATATCGAGATCTTCGAAGCTGACCACACCGCCTGGTCCAAGAAACTGAACAAAGTTGTGATGATGCGCGAAGCGCCAGATCATGAGAAAGATGACTTTGTGCTGTTGTCAGGTACCAAGGTTCGTGAAATGCTGGGCAATGGCATTGCTCCACCGAAGGAATTCTCACGTCCTGAAGTGGCGCAGATTCTGATCGATTATTATCAGAGTTTGTAATCCATAAGCGTTCCGCTTGATCAAAAGGCACGCCCGGAAATGGGGGTGCCTTTTTTCTTTTTGTTTAAATTGAAATTTCGCTGTGCTGCAGCGAGTCTATTTCTTTTTGCTTGTCTAAAAAGATTTAGTGTTTTTTCGCACCACTGGTGCGACCTACTTTCTTGTAGCAACAAGAAAGTAGGCAAAGAAATGCTTCCCCGTCA
>JASFLL010000356.1:0-3231 GCA_050118115.1 Thioalkalispiraceae bacterium | reverse complement strand
GGATGCCCCAGCAGGCCCCAGTACAAACTGACCACTTTCCATTCCTGATCACTCAATATTGTCGTCAACTCTTCCTTGTCCCACAGGTAATATCCACCCTCGATACCTTTATTATCAATCGCTGACAGACTGGCAGCAAAAGCGCCGCTATCGGTATTCAGTTCCTGTAAGATAAAGTCCAGAGTCTGATTAGCAACATTCTTGTATTCCGGCTCAGCAAGGATGCCCGCGGCCCTGTAATAAAGACCGGCCAATAAGGCATTGTCATAAAGCATTTTTTCAAAGTGTGGTATCTGCCAGTTCGGATCGACGACATAGCGAAAAAAACCACCTCCCAATTGATCACGCAATCCCTGCGCTGCCATATTATCTAAAGTTATTTTCAGAAACTGTTTGATCTGAGCATTTGGCTTTCGTTCATAAATTGTAAGCAAGGTATTCAGTTGTGGTACTGAAGGAAACTTATTTTCCTGGCCATAGCCACCTTGCAAATCATCAGCATAAGTAAAACTCTGGTTCACAAAACTATCCATTAAGCCGGCAGCCAGGTCAGTCGGCAGCACAGCAGAGTTACTTACTTCCGCTATCGAAAGTTCAGCACTGGCATTTTTTGCCAGCCGCTTTAATTCCGATTTCTTTTCCCGCCATTCTTTCTCAAGGCCGGTGAGTATCTGGATAAACTTTTCCGGTGGCGCATATGTAAACCCAACCAATGGATAACCGTCAGGAGTAATAAAAGTATTTAACGGCCAACCTGAATATCCCTGGGTTCTTTCCACAAAGTCGATGAGGTGTGCATCCAGGGCGCTATTTAACTCCCGGTCGACTTTAACAGGTATGAAGGAGGTATTGAGTAAACTGGCTATTTCTTCATTCTGGTAGCTTTCACGCTGCATGACATGACACCAGTGACATGAAAAATAGCCGCTGGAGACAAACAACAGTTTATCCTGCTTACGCGCAAGCTCGACAGCGTCTTTGTTCCACTCCAGCCAGTGAACCGGGTCTCGGCCATGCATGGCAAGATAAGGTGAAGCATGTTGATAGAGTGCATTTTTTTCGGCCTTGCCTGTTGCCAGTTCTTCAGCATAACTTTTCGGGCTGAGAATCATACCGAACAATAGCAGTGCAGTACTAAACTTTTTAGATGTTTGATAGCTAATTAACATGTACTACTACCTGCACAATTTATTTACCATTTTTATCGAAAACAAGGATATACCCATTCATGCCGCTGTGCCCAGTACCACAAAAAATATCACATAAAAACTGATATTTACCTGGCTTCAAAGCAGGTAACTCCACTACCGTACTGGCCCCCGGCTTGAGATCAACCCGCACATTTATATCGGGAATGTAAAAACCATGTAATACATCCAGTGATTTTATGTGCAGAGTGACAGCACGTCCAGCCGGTACTTTTATGACTTCAGGGATATAGCCATAGCGTTGTGCCTCAATATTGATAATATTGCCATCGCTATTCGCTAACACACTGCGACCCATAACTATTCCGAGTAGAATAAAGCCGCAAAAGTTCAATATTACGCTTCTAGGTGATATCGATTTCATCGATCTCTACCTTTTCAGCATACGATTCGATATTTCGGATACCCAGACCATTAAAGGGTTTGCTACGATCCCAGGGTACAGGTTTGCGCTTATCTGTTGAACCAGGTTTGGGTAAGGGAAAGATTAATGACCGCGCGGAATGATGAGCAATATGCCCGCTATGATGATGATGATCCTGATGAATATGTCCATAAAAAACATTCACGTGTCTGAACTTTTCCAGCTCAGCCATGGCCTTGCTGGCATCTCCTGTCGACCATCCCCATTTCGGATATAAATTAAAAAGAGGCCTATGCGCAAATACGACTAGCGGCCTGTTCTTGTCAAGCGAGTTTAATGTACTAGCCAGCCATTCAAGCTGACTGTCACCCAATATTCCTCTTGGATTGGAAACATTATCCAGCGCAATAAAATTAACTCCCTTGTGCTGGAAGAAGTAATGCATATCACCAAAGATTTGCTGATATACCTTACCTGAATCCAGTGACGCATCGTGTTCGCCTGGGATAAATTTCAGGTCCTTTACCTCAATACGCTCGACTAACTTCTTAAATTCTTCCATCCGGTGCTGTCTAATCCGGGCATCAGCAACGGTATGCGTCAAATCTCCAGTGAACATAATGAAATCCGGTTTTTCCTCAAGGCTATTAATGATGTCGATTGCTCTGTTCAAACCAGCAACAGGATCAGGATTTATCTTTTTCTTGTTAAACCCGTAATGACTATCTGTGAGCTGTACAAAATAAAATTCCTCATCAGCCGCATGACTGATTTTTGACCGGCCACCAAATAAACCTGAGCTAAATACAACGCCTGCAAGACCTGATAATTTTAAGAATTCACGACGTGAATGTTTATTTTTCATCATTTTCCTCCCGAAAAAGTTGTTGTCTGGTTAAATAAACCGTATTTTTCTGAAAATATTCCAAAAAAAAGTCTAGCTTGCGGGAATAAATACTGATGTCTGACGGTTATATAGTGAGAGCTCAATTAAAATAAGACAAATGGCCAAGATTTCTGAAGACAATATACGTACTTTCCAAAACACTATCCTGATACATCTGGATGCCGCTTTTAACTATGCGCGCTGGTTATCCCGAAATAAACAGGATGCTGAGGATCTGACTCAGGAGGCGTGTATGCGTGCCTATGCATCTTTTAATAAATTTGAGCATAAAAACTCCAAGTCGTGGCTGTTAACCATCATCCGAAATACATTTTTGAACCAGTATCAAAAAGAGAAACGTCAGGCCGAAGTCATTTATCTGGATTCACCGACCTTTATCAATTCACTCCCAGAAGCCTTACAAGATACAGATACCCCTGAAAACAAACTACTGCGCGATCGTGAAGCCAGAGTTATCTATTCAGCAATAAACGACCTCGATGTAGAATTTAGAGAAATAATCGTGTTACGTGAGATTGAAGGCTTAAGTTATAAAGAAATTTCCGTCATTACCGGCTGCGCAATGGGAACCGTAATGTCACGTTTATCGCGCGCACGAAATCACCTTAAAACAATATTGAGACCTGATCCCAAATTTAAGGAGGATGAGGCATGAATTGTGCCGATGCAAAAAATCTACTTCACGCGTATCTAGATAAACAACTAGATGCTGCCAACTCCTTACAGTTCGAGCAGCATATAAAAACCTGTCC
>JASFLL010000355.1:0-3236 GCA_050118115.1 Thioalkalispiraceae bacterium | reverse complement strand
GTAACCAGGCATTTTGTGAATCCCAGGAGTGATACATGGCCATGGGACGTTGGGTCACGGCATTAAGGGGATACTTATGTTTATCCGTTAAGTGTGACTCCAGCGGTTCAAAATAAAATGGCAGGGGATCGAAATAGGTTTCAACCCGTTTGCGTAAACGCTCGGGGGGTTGCTTACCATCGGTCTTGCCCTGGGCCGCCAGACGGAACTTCATCAGGATCTCGGAATAAATATGAATATTGATCGGTTCGGCATAACGTAACAGGCGATGCTCCTGGGCCCAGTTCAGGTAACCGCGGTTCCAGTTGCGCATGTACTGATACGACTTGGGCATTTCGTAATGGAATACACAATTATTCTTTTCGTACATTTCCCACTGGTTCGGGTTGGGTTCACCTTTCATAAACTTCTCGCCGCCCTTGCCGCGCCAGCCGGCCAGGAAGCCAATCCCTGAACCCGGCTCGGTTTCGTAATTGATGACGAAGTCCGGGTAATCGCGGAACTTGCGGGTGCCATCGCTATTGGTAAAGGCAGGTAGTTTCAGCCTTGATCCCAGCTCGACGATGACATCCTGGAAGGGTTTGCAGTCACCGGAAGGGGGGACAACCGGGACCCGCACCGAATCCACCGGACCATCGTATTCAGAGATAGGCCGATCCAGCATGCTCATCACGTCATGACGTTCCAGGTAGGTGGTATCCGGTAATACGAGATCCGCATAGGCGACCATTTCTGACTGGAAGGCATCACACACAATCAAATAGGGAATCTTGTACTCACCGTTTTCATCCTTGTCGTTCAACATGTGGCGCACGTTCGCGGTATTCATTGTCGAGTTCCAGGCCATGTTTGACATGAAGATCAACAGCGTATCGATGGGATAAGGGTCCTGTCGCCAGGCGTTGGTAATCGCGTTTTGCATCAGGCCATGGGCTGCTAATGGAAACTCCCATGAGAAGGCTTTATCGATCCGCACCGGTTCATTGTTCTCATCAACAAACAGATCGTTGGGATCCGCCGGCCAACCCAGAGGCATGCCATTGAGTGGCGTGTTCGGTTGTACATCGTCCGGTGACTTTGGTGTCTTGGCACAGGGGGGAATCGGGCGCGGGAACGGCGCCTTGTGGCGGAATCCCCCGGGACGATCAATCGTACCCAGGATGGTCATCAATATTGAAAGGGCACGAATGGTCTGGAAGCCATTGGAATGAGCAGCGAGACCCCGCATGGCATGGAAGGCAACCGGGTTACCGGTCACCGTATCATGGTCATTGCCCCAGACATCGGTCCAGGCAATGGGTAATTCAATTTTTTCATCGCGAGCAGTGATACCCATTTCATGGGCCAGGCGTTTAATGGTTTCAACCGGAATGCCGGTTACTTCGGAGGCCCATTCGGGTGTGTAATCGGCGACCCGCTCTTTTAATAGTTCAAATGAAGGTTTGGCCTGACGGCCATCGGCCAGCATAAAATCGCCGAGCAGGTATGGGTCTGCGCCCTGGGTGCGGGCATGGACTGGCTTATCCTGATTGCGATCCCACCAGACACGATCCTGGGGATCAAAACAGTCCGGGTCCTGTGGTATGTCGGTCCGGGCAAACAGGCCAAAGTCATCAGAATTTTCATCGGTACTGACTAACTCGGCGGCGTTGGTGTACTGGACCAGGAACTCACGATCATAGAGACCGGTGCGAATCAGCTCATGAATAATGGCCAGCAATAACGCGCCATCAGTACCGGGCTTGATCGGTACCCATTCATCGGCGATGGCGGAATAACCGGTACGCACCGGGTTTACCGAAATGAAACGACCGCCATTACGCTTGAATTTCGACAGGGCCATCTTCATGGGATTGGAATGATGGTCCTCTGCCGTACCGATCATGATGAATAACTTGGCGCGATCCAGGTCGGGTCCACCGAATTCCCAGAAGGAACCACCGATGGTGTAGATCATGCCAGCCGCCATATTCACCGAGCAAAAACCACCGTGGGCGGCATAGTTTGGGGTGCCATATTGCTTGGCAAACATGCCAGTCAAGGCCTGCATCTGATCACGACCAGTGAACAGTGCGAATTTCTTCGGGTCGGTTGCGCGCAGGTGAGCCAGGCGTTCCTCCATGATGGAGAAGGCTTCGTCCCAGGAAATTTCTTCAAACTGAGCGTCACCACGATCTGTGCCTTCTTTGCGACGCAATGGTTTGGTCAGGCGAGCCGGAGAGTACTGTTTCATGATGCCAGAGGCACCTTTGGCACAGATGACACCTTTATTGAGTGGATGATCAGGGTTTCCCTGGATGTAACGAACTTCCCCATCGCGCAAGGTGACACGGATACCACAACGGCAGGCGCACATGTAGCAGGTTGTATTCTTGACTTCGATACGGCCTTCTGGGGCCTGGAGAGGGTTGTGAACGACTGTCATGAGTGCCTCATATTTCGTTTCATTACAATAAGTTACAATCTAAGAGCGCTAATCCAGAGTGTTGCGGTTGTTATAGCCTGCCTTCAAGTTCAACCAGGCAGTCGGGCACTATAGAGCTGGCCAGTATATAAGAAAATACTAATAAAGTAATATATTTATGGGATTTATAGGCCCCTCAGCGAATGTGATATCCGTACGGTGTGATAGCTCACAATAAAAGTAGATTAATATGCTGAAGTTACTAGCGATCAAAGTCCAGCGGCTTTTCCTGGACGCCTACCAGATTATTATATTTTTAAAAAAATCCGGTTTATCTGTTGCTCAATAATACTGAGTTGTTTTTGCTGGTTAAATAAGTCACTGTAGCGCCGCTAATAAATGAGTGTGTAGAATCTCGCGCCCAAAGAGCAGGTTTGGGGTGAGTCATAGCAACCAGGAAGAAATCGCTGGTAAGTAATTTAATAAAAATCGATAAATGTACGACGCTTAAAAGCCCGCGATGCGGGCTTTTTTATTGTTTAAAACCACATTAAATATGAAGTGGTTCTCAAGTTAAAATCATTCTTAAAATGCTCTTACATTCTGTGACTGATTAATGGAAGAAAATTTAGTACACTTAAGATTAAAAGCTCGAAAGGATATGAGCAGCAACACGACAAATCATTATAATTCCAAGTCTATAAGAATATCAGGAAAAATTAATATAATTTAACCACCGTAAAATCTGTAGGGGAGTGGGCAGGTTTTCCAGGCATGGAGGATATGTCATGGCCCGGATCATTCATTTTCTAATCGTTTCGATATCGTTGTC
>JASFLL010000354.1:0-3243 GCA_050118115.1 Thioalkalispiraceae bacterium | reverse complement strand
AGAACGATTCATGAAATGCGTACCAAGCCCAATTTTGTCAGGGTCACGAATGCCGGTATGCGTGAAAGCCATGTGCATGACGTAACAATTACCAAAGAAGCACCAAATTATCGTAGCGAAAGTTAACTCAACACGCGTGTCCACATCTTCACATAAAAATATTCATCATGACCGTATTCTGATCCTGGACTTCGGTTCTCAGTACACACAACTTATCGCCCGCCGCGTGCGTGAAATCGGTGTTTATTGTGAGTTGCATCCTTATGACATGTCAGAAGATGCGATTCGTGAATTTGCACCTAATGGGATTATTCTCTCAGGTGGTCCTGAATCAGTGACTCTGGAAGAAACACCGCGTGCCGCGGATATTGTTTTTAATTTAAGTGTACCTGTACTCGGTATTTGCTATGGCATGCAGAGTATGGCTGCTCAGTTAGGTGGCGATGTTGAAACATCGACTCATAGAGAGTTTGGTTATGCGCAGGTCCGGGCACGTGGCCACTCAGCGTTATTGCGTGATATCGAAGATCACACATCGGAAGAAGGCTATGGATTACTCGATGTCTGGATGAGTCATGGCGATCGCGTCAGCAAATTACCAGCAGGTTTTCATGTTATAGCTACGACCGATAATGCACCACTTGCCGGTATGGCCGATGAAGACCGGCACTTTTATGGTTTGCAGTTTCACCCGGAAGTAACTCATACACGTCAGGGTGCAAGGATACTGAAACGTTTTGTCACCAAAATTTGTGATTGTGAAGCTCTCTGGACAGCCGGCAATATTATCGAAGACAGTATCGAACGGATACGTGAACAGGTCGGTGGCGAAGAGGTGGTATTAGGTCTGTCCGGTGGCGTGGATTCATCTGTGGTTGCCGCTCTGTTACATCGCGCGATTGGAGATCAACTGACATGTGTATTTGTTGATAATGGTTTATTACGCCTTAACGAGGGTGACCAGGTTATGGCGACGTTTGCGGAACACATGGGAGTGAACGTTATCCGTGTCGATGCAGAAGATCGTTTCCTGTCAGCATTAAATGGTGTCGATGATCCTGAACGCAAGCGTAAAGTCATCGGTAACCTGTTTATTGAAGTATTCGAGGAAGAATCCACAAAATTAAAAGATGCGAAATGGCTGGCTCAGGGCACAATCTATCCTGATGTTATTGAATCAGCCGGGGCAACCACGGGCAAGGCACACTTAATCAAGTCACATCATAATGTCGGTGGTTTACCTGAAAATATGAAGCTCAAGTTGTGCGAACCATTACGCGAGTTATTCAAGGATGAAGTCCGTCAACTTGGTGTTGAGCTGGGACTTCCCTATGACATGGTATATCGTCACCCTTTCCCTGGCCCCGGTCTTGGTGTACGCATCCTGGGTGAAGTCAAAAAAGAATATGCCGATCTGTTAAGGCTGGCAGATAATATTTTTATCGAGGAATTACGCGTTGCCAATCTATATGACAAAGTTAGCCAGGCCTTTGTTGTTTTCCTGCCGGTAAAGTCAGTTGGTGTGATGGGTGATGGGCGTCGTTATGATTATGTTGTCTCCTTGCGTGCGGTGGAAACTATCGATTTTATGACTGCACGCTGGGCACACTTGCCATACGATTTTCTGGAAAAAGTATCGAACCGTATTATTAATGAGATTGCCGGTATCTCCCGAGTTGCCTACGACATTTCGAGCAAACCTCCCGCTACGATTGAGTGGGAATAGTTTCTTTTTTAACTCACCTTTGAATTCCCTTTTGTAGCGAATATATATCAGTTATGGTTAGTAGCATGGATGAACGTGCTTCACTCGATGTGTTCTGGATGCAGCGTGCCATTGAACTGGCACGGCTTGCTGAGTCTCGAGGTGAAGTCCCGGTTGGTGCTGTCCTGGTAAAGGATGATCAGATTATCGGGGAAGGTTATAACTCACCCATCACGGAATCCGATCCAACTGCCCATGCCGAAATCCGCGCCTTACGTGCTGCTGCACATCATATTGGCAATTATCGACTGCTGAATACGAGCCTGTACGTTACCCTGGAGCCTTGTCTGATGTGTGTCGGGGCGATCATCCATGCCAGGGTAGATGAAGTCATCTATGGAGCGGCAGAACCGAAAACAGGAGCGGCGGGCAGCGTCTTTGATGTACTAACAGCGCCTGTACATAATCATCAGGTGGCAGTACGTGGCGGCATTCTGGCGGAGGAGTGTGCGGAGCTACTTCGGACCTTTTTTCAAAAACGCCGTTACAAACAGGATTAATCACATAATTTGCATGGAAACTGTTATTAGCAGCCAAACCAAACCGGTTATTTTATATAGCATTTTATTGGTTGCCAGACTAAATAACTGATTGAATCAGGCCGATATGCTTGATTATGGCAATTCCAGTATTAATCTGTGACGACTCCAGCTTTGCGCAAAAGCAACTTGTCCATGCCTTGCCCGATGACTTCGATGTTGAGCTCATGTATGCAAAAAACGGCATCGAAGCAATCGAAAAAATAAAAACAGGAAAAGTCCGGGTATTGTTCCTTGATCTCAATATGCCTGTACTGGATGGTTATGGCGTCCTTCAATATATTCACGATAATAAGCTCAACATCAAGGTCATCGTCGTGTCAGGCGACATTCAACCTGAGGCACACACCCGTGTGATGAACCTGGGGGCACTGGCTTTTGTTAAAAAGCCAATCAATAACCAGAGCATGGCGGACATAGTCAAAGATTATGATCTGAACAATATATCTCTTGATTCCAGTAATGAAGAAGTGAATCCAGACCTGATTGATGCTTATCGAGAGGTGACTAATGTCGCCATGGGCCAGGCAGCCGATTTGCTTGCGCGGGTCCTGGGTAGCTTTGTGAAAATGCCGATACCAAATGTCAATATCATTGAGCTCAGTGAGTTGCAAATGGCTGTCCATCAGGCAACGGAGCAAGAACGTACCTCAGCAGTTTGTCAGGGCTTTATTGGGGGCGGACTGGCAGGAGAGGCGATGTTGTTGTTTTCTGATTCCAGTTATAAAGATATTGCCGAAATGACACGTTTTGAGGGTGAGCTGGATGATGCTGCTGAGATTGAATTACTCATGGATCTAACCAATATTTTGATTGGTGCCATCATCAAGGGAATTGCAGAGCAGTTTGATATAAATATCAGTCTAAGCCATCCAGTTGTGCTGGGACGACATGCAAATAGCAAAGAATTAATCCAGAAAGGAAATGATACCTGGAAGA
>JASFLL010000353.1:0-3249 GCA_050118115.1 Thioalkalispiraceae bacterium | reverse complement strand
GATGGAAACCTGGAAAGAAATCAAGTTTGAATTTGAAACCGTTGACAAGCTGGACGTAGGTTAAGACTGCTACACGAACGGACATTCGATTCATACGTTTATTTTGAGAGGATAAAGAAATGCCACAACAAACATCAGGTGACTACCAGACCTTAAACACACTGGAAACTTTCGGCTTCCTGCCCAAGTTTTCCCAGGATGAAATCTATGCGCAAATCAATTACATCATTGCGCAAGGCTGGACTCCTGCAATCGAGCATGAGCATCCAAGTCGTGCATTTGATCACTACTGGACTATGTGGAAATTGCCGTTCTTCGGCGAGTCCAACCTGGGCAGTGTAGTTGAAGAACTCGAGGCGTGTCGTCGCGCATATCCTGATCACCATATACGCCTGACAGGATATGACAACTATACCCAGAGCCAGGGCTCAAGCTTCGTTGTGTACGAAGCCAGATAGAAAAAACTGTGAATGGTTGTCTGGTAACTGCCGGCAACCAGACATAGGTTCAATAACGACATTGATGCAGCGGAGATAAACATGGCACAGACTGCTAACAAGACAGCACGCGAAATAGCAAAGGAACGTCGTCGCCTTTCATATGAAAGCGGCAAGGCGGGCATTCAGAAAATGCAAGGCAGTAGCTCACCGGCAACTGTCGCAGCAAATTCTGCCCCGGCTAGTTCATCGGGTGCAACAGCTAACAGTCCAAACATGTCGACGCGTGAGCTTTCGTTGGCACGCCGTCAGGCTATGTCCACCGGAGGCAAGGCATCAATTGACAATAAGGATCGTACCCGCAGTGACGATTTGGGTAATACAACCGTGACACCAACAGCCAGTCAACCGACAACACCTACTCCTGAAAAGCGCGATTGCGGTTGTGGTTGTAACGGTGAGAAGTCAGAGCGTCCTGCCGCGGCAGAGGCAGCGGCAAGCAGTACGCCGATGCCGATGGCACGTCCTGGCAAAAAAATTGAGAATCCGACGCGCGCTGCAGCACTTTCACGTCGGGTTGCTATGTCTTCTAAAGGGAAAGCCGCAATATCTGGCAAAGGGCTGAGTGCAGCGCAATCAGCCCGCGCCAGTAACCCTGATGTTTCAAGTCGCGAACTGGCAAAGTCTGTTCGTGAAGAACGTAGTACTAAAGGCAAATGTAAGCGCGGTAGTGCAGATAGCAAATGCCGCCCAACAGGTCGTATGCGCCCCGGTCAGGAAAACCAGGCTGCAGCGCAAGATGCACACTGGAAAGTGGGTGCCAGCGAAACGACACATGGTCAAACCGTTTCCGGAACGATGGTGGGTCGCAGCGAAACTGTAACCGGTGATGAAGCAAGCACCTGTCGTGCAATTACAGGAACAGAGTACCTGGGTGCAGACATTTTTCGTGATTTTTGTCAGACCGATGCCAGCAAGACTCCACGTAAGGTCAGTGTTACATCAACGGCAACAGGTAATAGCGTCAGTGGTAATGAACTGGGACGCAGCGCTAAAGTGACGGGTGATGAGCCAGGAACCTGCAAGCGCATTACTGGCAACCAGTACGTTGGTGCCGGCCAGATGAAAGAATTTTGTGATACATCTGCTGAAGCTGGTCCTGCAAAAATTACCAGTTCTGAAACTCGCAAAGGTAAAAGTGTTACAGGCAACAATGTTGGTCGTTCCGAAAAGGTAACCGGTGATGAAACCGGATCAACACGTGAACTGACGGGGACTTCAGTCATGCAGAGTGGTAACGGTGGGCGTGCACCGGCAAAAGTTGGAAAGAGTGCAACCCTTCGCGGCGGCAGTATTACTGGAACTATGGTCGGTCGAAACCAGAATGTTACTGGTGATGAACCGGGTAGCTGTCGCAACGTGACGGGTGATGATTACGTTGGCCAGGAACAGTACAGCACGTTTTGCAACACCACACCGAAGGCCAGCGATCGCAAGGTTGGGGTATCTGCAACTTTAAAAAACAAGAGCGTGACGGGCACAATGACCGGTCGCGATGACAAGGTGACCGGTGACGAGCCTGGTACCTGTAAGGCGGTAACCGGCACTCCGTATGCCGGTGCGGAAAACTATAAGGATTATTGTGACAGCGGTTCTGCCAGTTTAGCTGCAGCACGTACTCAGCAGCGTCGGACAACACCGGGCATGCCAATGACCGGCTTGCAACCGGGTATTAATGGCAAGCTGACTGGTGCTGGCAAAGGGGCATGTGAACCATTAACCGGTACACCTTATGTGGGCGCCGATCAGTTTGCCAATGCCTGTCCCAGTGTACCGGCCGATAGCAGTAGCCCGGATTATCCACAGGCGATGGCTAATGCGCCATGGCAGCAGTTTAGCGTCAGTGCGCCGAATCATGCCTCGCAGAGCAGCGTGGAACATAGTGCAGTTACCGGCACCAGTTATGAAAAAGGCCACATAACCGGACCATTCGGTATGGCTGGAGGCAAGGTTACGGGTACTGAAGAAGCACGTTTTGGTAACAGTAGTGCTGCCCCTGCGCCGACTTATACCGCGCAGTTGGTAGAAGATCGGGTTAAATCCCGTATTACGGGTGAAGGCCAGGATGCAGGTTTACGGATTACCGGAGATGACTGGGATCGTAATGAACATGTGACCGGTACCGAAGGTTTATCGACTACACGTCGAAATCCAACCCGTCGAGGTAGCGGGGGTTCCATGGCAATGGAACAGGCCACTATGAAACGAAATGAAGAGCTACCCGTTCCGAATAGCAAGGTCACGGGTAGCAGCGGTAACACAGAGAAAGGATCACTGATCACTTACTCTGGTGGTGCACGCGGTTAGCTAAATACCAGATTAGGTAAACAGAGGCGCAAGTCAGGACAATGCTGAGTAATCGTAGAAAAACAGCACGCAATGCACGTTGGTCGCAACCATCGCGACCAACTGCGCCGCTACGATCCACAGAGCGAACTCAAGGGCGTTCACAGCTGAGCCCCCAGACGCGTGTAGAAACGCGCCAGGCAGAACGCGTCATGCCCACGGATGTGCCTGCAAAAGCATTTAAAGGCTTACATCCGTTAACCAACCAGGCAGAAAACCAGCGTTTGCACGACTACGAACAAAGCGTGAAAAGTGCTTTTGACGCGATTGTACCGACTTTAAAGCGCATCTCGGCCATTCAGCATGAAGAAGATTTTGTAAGTAAGGCGCAGTCAATCGCCCGTGAACAGCTTGGATTCGATCTGCCTGAAAAGACACTGGCAGATGCCTGGGTCGAGCAACTGGA
>JASFLL010000352.1:0-3256 GCA_050118115.1 Thioalkalispiraceae bacterium | reverse complement strand
CAGGCCATGGGTTTACTGAACGGACGTGAAGTACAGATGATACGACGTGCCCGCTTCGGTGGTCCGCTCCAGATCCGTATTGGCAGTGTCAATCTGATTATGAGGCGTAGCGACGCAGCACGGGTTAAAGTCACTCGACTTTCATGAGAAATATTGCCCTGATTGGGATGCCCAATACGGGCAAGTCAACTTTTTTCAATCGTCTTACAGGTGCAGCCACACGCACCGGCAACTGGCCTGGCGTAACCGTCGATCTCAAATCTGCCAAGATCCTGCTTGGTGCCGAAATGGTCGAAGTCATCGATCTGCCCGGCATTTACGACCTGCAGGGTTATTCCGAAGATGAACGCGTTGTACGGGATTTTTTCAGCCATAATGCCGTCGACCTGGTCTGTCTGATCCTCAATGCGACCCAACTCGATCATCAGCTAGGCCTGGCACTGCAGTTTTCCCAGCTAGAAGTAGACACACTGATCCTGCTCAACATGGCCGACGAAGCCAAACAGCTCGGCACGCATATCGATACTGATATAATCTCAAAGGCCATGGGTGGAAGGGAAGTGAAACTGCTCAGTGCGCGTCGGGGTGATGGTTTTCCCCAGGTTAAGGAAAGCATTATTAACCACCTGCACAAAGCGCAGGCGGTACAGATCGGGGCAGCGGTTTCCGAATTCGGCATCATCGATGCCCTGAGTGGGGAGGTCGAAGCTTTATACAAGCGCAGTGTGCAGGCGCCAAATATCATGACGCCCCGGCTTACCGAACGGATTGACCGCTTTTTACTGCACCCATGGTTGGGGCTACCGCTGTTCTTCCTGTTTATGTTTCTTGTTTTTCAGGCAATCTACACGTTAGGAGCGCCGCTGCAGGATGGAGTGGGGTGGTTGCTCGACAGCTTTAAACAAGTTGCCCTGGAGCCATTGGCATCACAGATGCCGCAAGTTGTATATGGCGTACTGGTCAATGGCATCTATGATGGAGTTGGTACCGTCGCCAGCTTTGTACCCGTTATCATTCTGTTCTTTTTCATGATGTCGCTTATCGAAGACAGCGGATACTTATCACGTGCTGCCTTCATCATGGACAATTTAATGTCGCGCTTAGGCCTGGATGGACGCGGTTTCGTGATGTTGCTGATGGGATTCGGCTGTAATGTTCCGGCATTGATGGGAACTCGGGTGATGCGTAGTCGTTCCTTGCGGCTGCTGACCATGCTGGTCATTCCATTTTCCCTGTGCTCGGCGCGTTTACAAGTATTCGTATTCATGACGACGGCCCTGTTTACTCCTCGCCAGGCACCGCTGGTCCTGTTCAGCCTCTATCTCATAAGCTTTTTGGCCGTATTCTTAAGTGCACTCCTGATCAAGAATCGATTAGTCAGTAATGAACCTTTCGTACTGGAATTACCTCCATACCGCTTGCCACAATTACGCCAGGTGTTCTTTCGAGGTTGGCATGAGGTACGTCACTTCCTGCACCGCGCCAGCAAATTTATTATCGCTGGCGTCGTATTAGTCTGGTTCCTGACACATTATCCCGTGGCCGATCCCCCCGGTGGCCCAGGCAGCTATGCAGGGATGCTTGGTGACTTTCTCGAACCCGCGCTTAGCCCAATCGGTATTACAGCTCAGATGGCCGTCGTCCTGGTGTTTGGTTTTGTGGCCAAGGAAATTGTGCTTGGATCGCTCGCAGCGATGACAGGACTCCAGGGTGCCGCACTTTCAGGCTATCTTGCAGGTCATCTCAACTGGATGCAGGGTTTTAGTTTGATGTTGTTCATACTGCTGTATACACCGTGTTTATCTACGGTGGCGACGATGCGCAGCGAATCCCGAAGCTGGTCGTATACAGTATTCAGCGTGGTTTGGTCGCTTGGCATTGCCTGGCTGTTCAGTTTTGCTTTTTATCAGATTGCACAGAACCTCTGATTTCGGCTAGCCGGGGGAAGAGACAAGAATTACAAAAACAAGCGCAGAATCATGATATTAGGATATGGCGCTCCTGATACTTATGCGCATAATATATATTATGTTAAATAGTATATTTACCACTGTACTACGCCGTTATGTATCAGGACGATATTCGGATTTAAGCGGTTGTCCTGGTGGTTGCTGTGGTATTCACCAGCGGCATCGCTACACGTTTTTAATCTTTTTGGGTTTGTTTGCCCTGTTTTATTATTTCACAGCGTTGATGGCCAATTCGCAATATATCGCAACTCAGTAAGATATGTTTAGCGATGCGTTTTCCATTCAGGAACGTACCAATGGCTACTAGCAATTATATTGCTATTTATCATAGTAAATGTAAGATCTTTTTCTATTTAAGTTAGAAGGTAAATGATTAATGAAAATTGAGTTTCATGGCGCTGACCGTAATGTGACTGGTTCATGTCATCTTGTGGAGTGCGCAGGTAAACGAATACTTATCGACTGCGGTATCTACCAGGGTAGTCGCGAACTTAACGAAGATAATAGTAATGACTTTGGTTTCGCACCGGACAGCATTGATTTTTTACTGTTAACACATGCACATCTTGATCACTGCGGGCGTATTCCCTTGCTCTCCAAACGAGGCTTCAAGGGTGAAATAATTACGACTGCTGCCTCGCGCGAGTTGGCTCGATTGGTTATGCTGGACTCGGCACATTTGCAGGAAGAAGAAGCGCGATATCAAAATCGTCGTGCCGCACGTAGTAGAAATCGAAAAGAAAATTCGATCGAGCCGCTTTATTCTGTACTCGATACTCTAAATAGTCTCGATCATTTTGGGCGAGTGGCTAAATACCATGAACGTATTAATTTAACTAACGGTATATATGCAACGTTTATCGATGCAGGGCATATCCTGGGCTCTGCTTGTATTCTGCTCGAACTGGAAGAAAACGATAAGAAACGCACCCTGCTCTTTTCCGGCGATCTTGGCTATAATGGGCGCCCTATTCTTCGTGATCCGGATAAACCTCCACATGTTGATATGGTTATTATGGAGACCACGTACGGTGATCGGTTACATAAACAACTACAACCCTCAATTGAAGAACTCTATTTAGCAATCGAGGGTACTTTTCAACGAGGTGGAAATGTTATTATCCCAACATTTGCCATGGAACGGGCACAGGAAATTCTTTATTTTTTGCATGAAGGTGTGAAAAACAAACGCCTGCCTGGTAGCGTGCAGGTCTTTCTGGATTCACCAATGGCGATCTCTGCTACAGAGATTTTTGAGCGTCATCCTGAATGTTATGATGCTAATA
>JASFLL010000351.1:0-3256 GCA_050118115.1 Thioalkalispiraceae bacterium | reverse complement strand
TGGCTGCAGAAAAAAGCAACTGGAATTGCACGCGAGTCAGGTCAATAAGTTCGAAGACGTCCCATTGCAGGCCCTCATGAAGACATTCTCTAATAAAAATTACCGTTACGAGCGTGTTTACGGTAATACCCTTTTGATAACAACAAGTTTCTGGAAACAGTTATTCGTTAATACCCTGGGCTTGGGAAGTTATAAAGTAGCCGTTCTACAAAGAAGATTTAGGAATGGTTCTGTTTCAGGAATGCCTCGGCCTTGTCTGCCGGTAAGGGGTGGCTGAATAAAAAGCCCTGAACGCAATCACATCGATGTTGCTCCAGAAAGGCAAGTTGTTCTTCGGTTTCGACACCTTCGGCAATGACCTCCAATCCCATACTATGGGCCATCGCGATAATCGCCAGTACGATTGAGGCGTCGTTTGGATCGGTGGTGATATCACGCACAAAAGATTGATCAATCTTGAGGGTATCAATCGGATAGCGTTTTAAATTCGACAACGATGAGTAGCCGGTACCGAAGTCATCAATGGCGATGCGCACACCATAGTCATTCATCAGCTCCAGTGTCCGCGTCGCGGTTTGTGGGTTATGCATCACCACCCCTTCGGTAATTTCCAGTTCCAGTAGTGATGGTGACAAACCGATCTCATCTACCGTGTTAGCAATCATCGATGCCAGGGAACCATCGACAAATTGTCGACCTGATAAATTCACCGACACCGGTACCGCCATCCCGGCTTGCTGCCATGTATGTACCTGGTTACAGGCCGTGCGCAATACCCATTCACCGATCGGAACAATCAGTCCAGTCTCTTCGGCGACAGGAATAAATTTAGCCGGGGATACAAGACCCAGTTTTGGGTGTTGCCAACGTAACAAGGCCTCCACTGCCATAACCCGTCGCGTTTTGAGATCGATTTGCGGTTGATAGTGTAGAAGAAACTCTTCATTCTCGAGTGCGTGCCGCAGGTCATTCTCCAGCGTCAGGCGTTCCAACGCGATAGTTGACAGGTCTTTGGAATAAAACTGGTAATTATTACGGCCCAATTCCTTGGCACGATACATGGCGGCATCCGCATTCTTCAGTAACGACTGCGCATCGGCGGCATCATCCGGGAATATACTGATACCAAGACTGGTCGTCACAAAAAATTCACGTTGATCTATTTTATAAGGTCTTGCCAGTGTCTTCAGTAACTTTTCTGCGATGTGTGCCACATCCTCGATATGGTGTACATCTTCCAGGATCACGGCAAACTCATCGCCACCAAACCTGGCAACCGTATCCGTATCGCGGATTTCCTCGTTTATGCACTTTGCAATGACCTGCAGGAATTTATCGCCAATATTATGCCCGTAAGTATCATTGATGATCTTGAAACGATCCAGATCCATAAAGAACACCGCGATCATCTCTTTATTGCGATCGGCGCGTGATATTGCCTGCGCGAGGCGATCCATCAGCAGCACACGGTTTGGTAGCTCGGTCAACACATCATGATGCGCCAGAAAACGCAATTGCTCCTGGTCTCGCACCCGCTCGGTGACATCCTGCACGGTACCGATAACCTTGACCGGCTCTCCATCACTGTCACGTTGTACCTCGGAACGTGTCCAGACCTGTCTTATTTCACCATCAGGACGAACAATACGGTAATCGTAGTGTTCAACATCTTTTCCCTTCAACATGGCCTGCACCTGTGCCGTAACGTATTCAAGATCGTCTACATGGATAGCGGCCATGGCCTTGTCAAGGCTGATACTATTCTTTGCCGGATCGAGCCCATAGATTCGGAACATCTCTTTGGACCAGGTTACATGATCGTTTATCACGTTCCACTCCCAACTACCGATATGACCCAGCTCCTGAGACAGAGCCAGGAGACTTTCACTTTCACGCAGGGCCTGCTCCGCTTGCTTACGTTCCGTGATGTCAAAATTGACACCAATCAATCGCAGTGGCTTACCGTGTTCATCCCGAATCACACTACCATCGGCCTTGAGAAATCGAATTGTACCGTCCGGCCAGCGCACCCGATACTCCGCCTCAAAATGCTGCTGGTTAGTCAGGGCGTTTTGTACGGTTTTTTCTGCCTCCTCGCGATCATCAGCAAACAACAGAGATGCCCAGGCTTCATAGGCAACACTAAAATCCTCTTTCTTAACCCCGTACAAATCGAACATACGCTCATCCCAAACGACCTCATTATTCACCACATCCCAGTCCCAGATACCTAACTGTCCAGCACGGGTTGCCAGGTCAAGACGTTCTATGAGAATGGTGAGTTCCTCTTCCGCTTTTTTACGTTCCGTGACATCTGAAAAAATAACGGCAAATTTGAACTTCTCGGGACTGAACATCCAGGTATCGTAGGTGCGATCCAGTTCTTTTGAATAGTTCTGGTAAGCAACCGATTCGCCAGTCAGCGCCACCCGCCCGGCGGTGTCGATCCAGTATTGTTCCGTATTGGGTAACACTTCCAGAACGGTTTTGCCGACCAGGACAGACGCACTTACCCCGGTTAATTTCTCGAACGCCGGGTTCACCTCCAGGTAGCGGTAGTCCACGGGTTTACCTTCATCATCACAAATAATCTCATGCAGGGCAAAACCCGTGGTCATATTCTCAAACAAGTGACGATATTTTTTTTCGCTGAGGCGCAAGGCCTCATCTGCCTGACGCCGTTCGGTAACATCGGTCACCATCGCCTGGGCACCCAGGTAGTTTCCTTCTGCATCAACTAATGGATTGGCATTTAACTCTGCCCAGATGGTGTCACCCTGTTTGCTGATAAATTTAAAATCATGTTGTTCGGTGATACCAGCCTTGCGACGCTCCACGTTTTGTTCAGCAATTCGCCTGCCTTCTTCATCCATGAAGTCATACATGGAACGGCCCTGCATTTCTTCCACCGTGTAACCGAGAATTTCTGCCATCTTGGGATTAACAAAGGACGTATTGTTGTCCGCATCGATAGTCCAGATGCCTTCCTGTGCCGTTTCAACAATAGACCGATATCGCGATTCACTCTCACGCAGCGCTTTCTCGGCGCGTTTTTGTTCCGTGAAATCAATCCCTGAGCTGAGCGTCCCGAGAATGCGACCATCGGCATCTTTTAGTAAGGAGTTGTGCCAGGCGACAAAACGTCGCTCGCCCTGCCTGGTGAGAATTTCGTTTTCATAATATTCAACCGGTGCGATCTGACCCTGCATGAGCTGGCGATACACGGCATAGACGGACTCGACTTGTTCAGGCGGCA
>JASFLL010000350.1:0-3259 GCA_050118115.1 Thioalkalispiraceae bacterium | reverse complement strand
AAGGACTGGGATCAATACCTGCTGGATCGCTTTGATATACCGAAAGAGATTTTACCGGAATGCGTCTCGACAAAGTATCAATATGGCGAGATCAGGGTAAATGACGCTAGCATTCCCCTCACCGTAGTCACCGGTGATCAATCAGCGGCCATGTATGCCTATGGAAATCTTCAGTTTGAGACCGCTTATGTCAATATTGGTACCGGTGCCTTCATTTCGCGACCATCAGGCTACGCATTGATGTATGCCCGTCGTCTGCTAACCAGTGTTATTTACTCAAATGAAACTGAAAACCAGTATGTCATCGAGGGGACAGTCAATGGAGCAGGTAGCGCCATTGACTGGGTACAGTCACAGATGCCGGTCGAAAACCTCTGGGAACAATTACCCATCTGGTTGAAGACCATCACCAATCCACCCCTGTTTCTAAATGGTGTATCAGGTCTGGGTGCACCGTATTGGCTCGCAGACTTTGAGAGCGAACTGGATCTCGAGGCCGACGCCGCGGCCAGCTATGTAGCGGTGATTGAAAGTATTGTGTTCCTGATCCATGCCAACGTACAGGAAATGATGAAATTCGCCTCACCACCGGAACAACTGCAAATCAGTGGGGGCCTGGCCAAGCTTGATGGCCTCTGTCAACGCCTTGCTGACCTGGCTCGCTTGCCGGTATACCGCCCGGTCGAATGTGAAGCCACCGCCCGGGGCACAGCCTATCTGGTTGCCGACAAGCCAGACCAGTGGCCCGAGAACCAGCATGGTGTCTGGTTTGAGCCTAACAACAATGCCATCCTGGACAAACGCTTCCTGCTCTGGGAACAGGCGATGTTACAGCGCATGCGCCATACCGAAAGCGATTCCTGACACTACGGCAAACCTGACAGGACACAGCTCGTCCATCTCCAGAATTCCGTCTAAAACCGTACCTGGATCACAAAAATGCCATACCCGTTGATAAGCAGATGCCGATATTAATCATATGGGTAAATTATCATATAAAGGTATTGAGGATCTGAGCAGTGAACAACTCGCATTGATCGATCGTACCGCTTCTCACGAAATGGCCAAACGTAGTACTTCCGCGGCCTTTGCCTACATCATTGCCGTGGCCGTGCTCTTCTTCTGGTCGCCCTATTTTAAAGATCACCCCTACATAATGATGCCGTCATTAGCGATCTTCACGATCGCATTAATTTTTCGAGTATTGCTACTGATTCGTTTCGATGCAATTTATGACAAGAGCCCACGCTTGTGGAAAGGAATCAAATTTTCGACCATTGCCATAACTGCAACCGTGTGGGGATTATTTAGCGGCCTCGCAATTTACTATTATGAAACTTCCTGGACACCCCTGCTGGCAACAGCCTCCACCTCAGCGATCTGTGCCGGCGGTCTACTCAGCCTGGGGATGCGTACTTACTTATCCCGCTTACATGTGTCGGTAATTTTACTACCCAATATCATTGCAAGCGTACTGGTAGATGGCTACGGCATGGCTGTCTTTTTTGCTACCTACCTGGTCTACTGCCTTATGCAGAGCAAGTACATTAACCGTAATTACTGGGAGTCAAGAATCAATGCTATCCGCCTGGATAATGAAACCCGACAGCGGTTACATGAGTTAACCTATCATGACTCACTAACCAATTTACCCAACCGTGAATTGTTTTACGATCGCGTACAACAATCAATTAACGACGCCAAGCGCCGACAGACCATGAGTTGTGTCATATTCGTTGGGCTGGATCGATTTATCAAAATTAATGATACCTTTGGTCATACAACAGGCGACCAGTTATTAATCGATGTTGCTACACGCATCAAAAACACACTGCGTGAGAATGACACGATCGCCCGTTACAGTGGAGACACCTTTGCAATTGCACTGACAAATATGAAAGATGCCCGTGATGCAGCCCGGGTTGCAGGCAAAATTCTTTCTGAATTCAGTACTCCCTTTGAACTGGATGGTCTGGAAGTATTTGTTACTACAAGTATCGGTATAACGATCTACCCGGCAGATGCAGATTCAGTCGAAAAACTGATAGATAATGCTGAGTCGGCCATGTACCGCAGCAAAGAGCAAGGTGGCAGCAGGTATCAGTATTACGAACATGACATTAACAGCGAATCCATGGAACGCCTGAAGATGGAAACCAGCCTGAGGCGTGCCCTGGAAAGAAAAGAGTTTGTACTGCATTACCAACCCAAGGTTAGCCTGGTCACAGGGAAACTTTCCGGATTTGAGGCACTCCTGCGCTGGTGTCCTTCAGATTCTGAGATGGTTTCACCTGCAAAGTTTATCCCGATCCTGGAAGATACAGGCTTAATTGTTCCCATTGGTGAGTGGGTATTGCGTACCGCCTGTCAGCAGGTAAAAGAATGGCAGGCATTTCTTCCAGAAGGTAGCAAAATGGCAGTTAACCTCTCTGCAAGGCAATTCAAGGATGAAAACCTTTCTAAACTGGTCGCAGATATCCTTGATGAGACAGATCTGGATGCTGAGCATCTTGAACTGGAAATTACTGAAAGCATGGTCATGGAAGATACTGACCACACACTCAAAATCCTGCAACAACTCAATGATATGGGTGTGCACCTGTCAATCGATGATTTTGGAACCGGCTACTCTTCTCTGGCATACCTGAAACGAATGCCCATTGGCACTCTGAAAATTGATCGTTCATTTGTCAAAGACATCACCACAGATTCGAACGACGCAGCTGTAGTACAGACAATTATTGCCATGGCACATACAATGCAATTGCGTGTAATCGCAGAAGGAAGTGAAACTGCTGAACAGATACACTTCTTACGTGAACAACAATGTGATGAGACTCAGGGCTTTTATTTCAGTCGTCCCTTACCTGCTGTTGAAATAAGGACAATGCTGGAACATGGCCAGGAATTATTATCTTATAATTTTAGTGATGACCAAACGACAAATTCTAATTGTATCTCTCTGCAGAAATAGAACCCATAACTGAATACCTCGCCATTAATAACTAGTATGTTAACAACACTGCGATGATCCCCGTCATAAAAATTCCATCAAATGTGCCTGCGCCACCAATCGACGCAATCGGGGTATTAAGTTGACGAATATCCTTTATTCTTAATAAATCTGCGCCTCTCACGACACCGATGCTACCACAAATATAAGCCAATGCCGGTGCATTCTCTTTGGATAAGATCATTGCAGTGAATGCAGCACTAAGCGGAGCGATAAATAACGGCATACCGATTCCCATATTCGCTA
>JASFLL010000349.1:0-3271 GCA_050118115.1 Thioalkalispiraceae bacterium | reverse complement strand
GAGCGATGTTGGAATCAAAACCGCCGTCATTGGCCTTGAACGTAAAAAAGTCCTCGCCTTTTAATTGCGAATTGATGTTGGCTTGCGGGGTATATGTAAACTCACCAGTCGCGGCATTGGTGATGGAGACCGAACCCAATGAACCTTGATCGACGATAGCAATAGTGAGCGGATCACCGTAAATATCGATGCATTGCAAAGTACCGCTGTACACATCGTCTTCAACGGTGTGTATTGATTGCGCGTAGCAAATCGGAGCCGGCCAACCGCAGGTACCAGACTCGGTGGATACGTTGCTCGCAGGGAGTTGTACCACCGTGGTTGCGCCGGCGATGTTGTCAATGTTTAGTTTTGACCAGGAAGTCTGGTTGCCGTTGCCGTCGGTTATGGTCAGCGATTTGACTTCCAGGGTAGGTGCGGTCGAGCAGTAGTCGTATACACCGGTGTTCAGTGACTCAAGGGGATGAGAGAGGGTCTCCGTAGAGATGCTGGTGGGATTGTCGGAAAAGGACTTTTGAATAGAGAATGCGCCGCCGGAGGAAGATACTAACTCTAAATACAGTTTATTGATGCCATCGTCATCGCTGGCGTTGATATCAAAACTCACCACGCCGGAATTGTCAAAAGCCTCGATGGTGGGCACATGGAGCGTAAATGCGTGTAACTCGGTCGGATTATCCACCGGCACGCAGGTGACATCAACACTGGCCCCGTAACCCGCCAACTCGGCATAAGTCATAGTGAGCGCGTTGCCGGCCGCGTCCGTTATGACAAGTTCCGATACCATCCAGGTGCCGGCTTCGGCAAAAGTGTTTGTGGCTATCGTGTTGATGGTCGCTGTCAGGTTTAAAGGATGGTCTGAACGTTTGATTTCGCCCCAGTTGTATTTGGTTCCTGAGGCGCTGGTTAACTTGACCATAACAGACGCTATGCCTGAAACGTCGTCACTGGAGATTACTTGTACGCTGGAAGTGTCGTCGCCATTGCACACATCAATGGTCGGCGTCAGTATTTGGAAACTATCAAGAGTGGGCGCGGTAGTATCGTTTAGGCCCGTTATCGTTAATGCGGTGGGATAATCCCGGTTTAACAAATCCTGGGTGGTGAAGTACAGTTCGTTACCGATGCCGTCTTTAACGGACAACGTAGCCACGGTCCATACACCGGTCTCGGCATATGGACTGAACGTATCGGATTCGAATTCCACGTAGGCCGCCACCGGTTTGTCGCTGTAGTTGTTCTTGCCTTTCACAATGGAACCGGATGGGCTTTCAAGCGTTATGTTCACTTCCGCCACTCCCGTGGCATTGTCAAACGCCGTCAAGGCAAAGCGAGCCGTGGCGTCCCCTGGGGTTGCGTCCACCGTGGGAGTCAGTATGTTAAAGGCAAACAAAGCCGGCGGAACGCTGTCGTAAAACGCGGTCAGACAGTTTGGTACGCCTTTGAGCGTGGAAGCGCTGGGCATGGAAGCCCCGTCTTTATAATCGGATAACAGCCACAATTCGGCGATATCAATAAAGCCGTCGCCGTCATCGTCTTCCAGGAAGGATACTGTCGTGCCAGCCGTAATCAAAGCCAGCGGCGTGGAGTTGGGGTCATTGATTGAAGTACCGAATTCCGTTTCGATCAGGTCGGCATAACCGTCTCCGTCGGCATCGCGCTTGGCGTTACCGGGACCGGCGCAGGCGTTCACCAGTTCAACTTGTACTGTTACAGGATTGGACTCTTTTACCCCATCGCTGGCTTTAAAAGTGAAGAAGTCCGAGCCGCTGGCAAACGGATTGGGCGCATAGACATATTCCGCCGATGCCGTATTGGCGAAAGACGCGCTGCCGTAGCGTCCTTTGTCCACGATGATATAGGTCAACGGTTCTCCTTGCGGATCGGAGCAGGAAACCGAACCGCCGTACACCACGCCCTGAAATACTTCAATGGGGTCCATTGCTGAACATACCGGTGCCGGATTGTTCACAATATTAAAACTTACCGTCGAGACATTGGATGACACGAACGCGTCGGCTGCCGAATAGGTAAAACTGTCTGCGCCGGAGGCACCGTTGTTGGGAATGTAAGCATATTCACCGGTGACCGTATCCAGCGTCACCGAACCCTTGGCCGGTTGCGATTCAACTTTGTAGACCAACACGTTTTTGTCCACATCCGTGGCGGTCAACACGTCATGGTAGGAACCATCGGAATCCACGACAATAGGGCCAACATCTTCCGTAACGGGCGCGTCATTCACCGGCGTGATGCTGATCTCCACTTTCGCCGCGTTGGACTCCAAGGTGCCGTCGTGCACCACAAAGAAGAAACTGTCACTGCCGTTTAAGTCCTGGTGCGGCGTGTAAGTGAACGCGCCGGTTTGCGCATCGGTAATGACCACATCGCCCTTGCCGGGCAAGGTGGCCAGGCGGAAGTCCATGACATCCTCTTCATCCGGGTCCGTTGCGCCCAGGGTGCCGTTGACGGCGATATCTTCCAGAGTGGTTAGTATTCCTGCGAAATGTGCTACGGGGGCGTCGTTGGTACTTTCCACAGTAATGGTGACCGTGCCGGTTTTGGAATTTTCAAAGCCGTCGTGGGCTACGTAGGTGAATGTGTCGACACCGTTGGCATTGGGATTGGGGGTGTAAGTAAACGCCCCGGTGGTCGCGTCATCCAGCGTCGCCGTCCCGATGGAAGTGCCGTCCACAATGCTAAACGTAATATCGTGCCCGTCCAGGTCGCTGCCTTGCAGTTGGCTGCCGGTGGCGACATCTTCCTGTGTAGTGATGGCAAGATCGGTGACTTGCGGCGGCGTGTTTTCCCAGCCGATGGTGATAATCACGATACCGGGTTTGGACGTTTTATCGCCATCGGTCACCTCATAGTGAAATACATCCACAAAGCCGGTTTCAACATTACCGTCAATAGGTGTGAAGTTGGAATTGACAATGATGTCCACGCACGCGGTACTGATGTTATTGCTTTGTCCGATGTTGCCTTTGACGCAAACCTGCTGCAAACCTTCGGTAGTGCCGGTATAGGTGGCCTCTCGGATGTCGTTGGGGTCGCCCACGGCACCGCCCAGCCATTCGTAACCGCTGAATTTTGACGCGTTGATGCTGTGGGATGCAGTGAGATTGACGGTTTCGCCAGGGGAGATCACATACCGGTCCGCGCACAATTTAATGACTGGTACGTCTTTGCCGCCTTTGTCGTTGTCCTCGGGACGCGTGTAAGGTTGGTATTTACAGCCTTTGATACCGCCGGGCACGTACACAAACTC
>JASFLL010000348.1:0-3272 GCA_050118115.1 Thioalkalispiraceae bacterium | reverse complement strand
ATCGCTTTTCCAAAGCGGAATATTTTCGTTTGCCCTGTTGACAGGAGACGGCTAATGGCTGACCCGATTATTATCTGACCCATTTATCCCTATACTCTCCTATAATCTTACTGCGGATACCGATGACTAGCAGCGGCAAAGCCAGTGCTACTGAAACACTCGCCAGGGGGTATTTCACCAGATAGACGATCGGGGTGAGGGCCAGACGCGTCAGCATTCGCGCAGCATCATGCTCACTGATATAGGCAGCGATCGGCGGCGATGTTCGATAGTACCAGGCGACTAGCGCCCGGCCTGGCGCGTTGGACAGTAGGTAGTGATCTCGGAATTTGCGCAAGGTCACAACCTCATCGGCGAGATAACTGCCGTATGCGGCAGTGGCGATGAAACAATTACCACCATCACCACCACCACCACTCCGTTGGTGAATAGTCACGCCGAGTAAGGTGGCAGGCGAATCGGTTTGGCCATCGTTCGCCACCCAGATCACCTGATCGGAACCGAAAAAGTCCTGGTCCGGCGTGTAGGTGAATTCACCCGTGGCCTGGTCCAGCGCCAGGTTGCCGTTTGTTGGCGGCTCAACCACCACGAACTGCAGTACGTCACCGTCCGCATCGGACGCGAGCAGCTGGCCGTCGACCGATTCGTTGCCGAAGGTGGTGACGTATTGCGCGTCCGTCTCCGGGCGGTTGTTGAGACCGCGCGATGAGCCATAATAAACAGCCGCGACGCCTTCTTGATTGAGAGCGAGGTCGCCTATATCGGAGGTAGCGCGTGGTCCGCCCAGTATCACGTCAGCGAAACCGTCGTTGTTCACATCACCCGCATCGGCGTTCGCCACTGACTCGCCGACGTTATTGATGTCGTAGGAGAAGGTCCAGGCTTCATTCGGTGTCGCCGCAACATTGCCATGATACAGCGCCACGGCATCGGTCAAGTACGGCGATGTGATGCGCAACGAGGCAATCAGGTCATCGTAACCATCGCCGTTGACGTCACCCACGCGGCTCACCGACCTGCCCAGATTCGTGTTGGGCGAATTCCCCTCGGGCGACGACCAGAAGGGTGTCGCCGACAAGCCTGCGGCGGAACCGCGGAACAGGTACAGTTGACCTATGGAGGCGACCGTGCTGCTGCTATGAAACGGCGCGCCGACGACGACGTCGTCCCAGGCGTCGCCTTCGACGCTGCCGACGATCGCCACCGAGGTGCCGAACTGTTCAATCAGGCTGCCGTCGAAGGTCCAGTCCGCGGTCGCGGACAGGCCGCTTGCCGAACCATAATAGGCCGATGCGTCACCGACAACGGGCTCACCGACGACCACGTCGTCGAATCCGTCGCCGTTGACGTCACCACCACCGGCCACACTCGACGCGCCGGCCGACCAATCCGCCGTCAATGACGGCCCAGCGGCCGAGCCGTAGTAGACGTAGGCGGTATCGCCATCGCCCACGATCACGTCGTCGAAGCTGTCGCCGTTCACATTGCCCGCGCCCGCCACGATGGCACCCAGGCCAGCGTCGGCCTGATTCGGCTCGACGCTCCACAGCGCGGCGGTGGCCAGTCCGCTGGCCGAGCCCTGGAAGACGAATGCGGCGCCTTCGTTCGTCTGCCCATTGTCGTAGCGGTCGGCACCAACGATGACGTCATCGAATCCATCGTTGTTGACATCCCCCGCACCCGCTACCGCAACGCCGAAGCCAGCACCCGCCTGATCGATTTCACCAGTCCACGATGGCACCAACGCCAAGCCGGCTGCGGAGCCGAAATACAGGAAGGCGGCACCTTCGTCAGTTTGGCCGTTGTCGTAGCTGTCGGCGCCGACGATGACGTCGTCGAATCCGTCGTTGTTGACATCCCCGGCACCCGCCACTGACACGCCGAAGTTGGCTTCGCCCTGGCCGGAGCTGGCACTCCAGTTTCCACCGAGTAACAGCGGGTCGATAACGAGCGGGTACTGTGCCTGGCGGTCATCGACCAACAAGGTCAACTGGCTGCCGTCGAGCTGCATGCGCGCAGGCAGTGCGCGACCGGTAGCATCGACTGCATGCAATGTACCGTATTCGAACACCCTGACGGCACCGGCCTGGTCGGGCTGGAAATACACGGTTCGGCCATCGGCCTCCATGCGGGCCATGAGGTTGCCTTGCACTTCCAGGTGCAGTGCAAGCCAGTTATCGCCAGCCGCCGGTCGCGGGCCGGGTGGGGCAGTAAACGTGAATCCCTGCTCGAGCCCAGCGGGCGAGTTGACGTACCATTCGATCAGCCCCGTGTGGCGATACTCCACCCGGTTGGCTTGCACCAGTGGCGTCACCGGTCGTGTTGTTACTTGCCGAAGTGCATAGCCGTAGCTCTCGAGGCGCAGGCCCCATTGCCAGGCAAACAACGGCTCGTTTCTGGATTGCACATGAATGCCATCGGTGCGGAAATGTAGCCGTAAGTTGTGGCGCCGATTCGGCGCATGCAAGCCGCTGGCGTCACTTCTCACAGCGTATTCGCGCGCCATTAAATCCCGCCGAACCACGCTCAGCCAAGCAGAGTCTGTGGACGTCGCAGGTGTCGATTGGGATTGTGAGAGGTTCGTTTGCAGCGGGCTATTATCTCGCTGGTTGTTCAGCGAGTAGGCAAGCTGTGTATTGAGAAAACAGATTGCCACCACTACCAGAAATAGCACTAACTTGATACGTTTCATTGGAAACTCTCCAAGATTAGAAAACCACGTATATCTTTGTAACACACCTCATGTGTCACTTGCCACGTTGTTGACGCTTAAACACTGCATCGTTGATGGAGATCAATCCACGCAGGTTCGAAGAGCCAGATTGTCGTAGCCGCATCAAGGCGAGAAAGCCTTCACGCTGCAAACGCTCGACTCGCGCAAGGATCAAGGAGACGATACACGCCTGGCCAAGGCGGTCAGATTTTTAAAACAGAAACACAGAAACACAGAAACACAGAAACACAGAAACACAGAAACACAGTCAGCCATTAGCCGTCTCCTGTCAACAGGGCAAACGAAAATATTCCGCTTTGGAGAAGCGATATAAAAAACTGCGCATCGCTTGGTTCGTTAATACAAGTGTTGCATCCCGTATTTTCGTGCTCAGTGTGTCGAGGCAAGCCCGCACCAGAGAGAGGGTATCGGGGTCAAGAGGGTATCGGGATCAAGACTAGGTATCCTTGAGGCAAGTTATGATTGACAAAAAGGTCAAGTTTTAGGCCGCAAGTTTAGCGGCTTGTATATGTTCTTCAATGGCGTTCTCCACTTTGTT
>JASFLL010000347.1:0-3275 GCA_050118115.1 Thioalkalispiraceae bacterium | reverse complement strand
TACGATCCAAAAAGATAAAATCACTTTATATAATGGCTAACTTCTTCGAACGCTGGCAGCGGCAGCGCAAGCTAAAAAAACTCAGGCGCAAAGGCTCCCGATTGTGGAAAACCGTGCGCTGGGGCTGGCGATTGCTGATTTTACTGTTTGTCATTGATGTCTTTTACATCATGCTGATCTGGCCCGACTGGGACGCCTTCAAGCAGGGAAGCATCCCCAAGTCTCGCTTCATTCGTGACTATGAGACGCAGATGAACGAACAACTTTACCGGGGCGGATTAAGCTGGCAACCCGTGCCCCTGCGATTAATCCCGAAACATTTGCAGCGTGCCGTTATCGCCGCAGAAGATGCGCGTTTTTACCAACACAATGGTTTCGATGTGATTGCCTTTACAGAAGCCATGGACACCAACCTGGAGCTGATGCAGTTTAAATATGGAGCCAGTACCATTTCCCAGCAAACGATTAAAAACCTTTTTTTAACCAGCTCGCGAAATCCATTGCGTAAATGGCATGAATTGATATTAACCCTGGGAATGGAGTGGAACCTGGATAAGGCTCGAATACTGGAAACCTATTTAAATATTGCCGAATTTGGCGAAGGAATTTACGGTGTCGAGGCTGCCGCAAAACATTACTACCACCAGCCCGCGATCGCACTCAATGCAAAACAGTCCGCCGAACTGGCCGCCACCTTACCCAGTCCAATTAAACATAACCCGGACACGCGCACCAAGCGTTTTCTAAAGCGTTCGCGACGGATCTATCGCTGGATGCAGATGCAGGCATCAGATTAATACCTGCATTTTTGTCAGAACAACTATTCCGGCTTCCAGATACCGACAGCCGGATCGTCTGTTGCCACGCTCTTTCCCGCAGGTAAATCGGGTGTCGCAGCTTGAGCTGTCTGTTGTTGGGCGGGTTGCTGCTTTGAGTTGGCACGATCATCACAGACATGTTTCATGAAGGCATGTAAATGATCCAGTAATTCATCACGCTCGTTTGCAGGTCCGGGATAATCCGCACTGAGATAACCGGCGACTGCGACAAGATACTGAATATTTACCATCATATCCTGTTGCGCATTGGGATCATGCTGGGCAATGCTCTGAAGCAAACTGTTAATTAATTCCTGCGATAAACTGATACTGTCTGACATAGGTAACCCCTGAAAAATTTTGCTTATTTTAGCCAGAACAGGCCTGCTTAACCACCTGTGAAGCAGATGGTTATTTGTGGAGATGAATGTTTATTGAAGCTCGGCGATGGCCTGCTGGAAACTGACCGATGTCTCCTCGAGGTCTTTACTGATCTGGTTAAGGCCATCAAGCGTCTCGATAGTTAACTCGCTGACATCATCAATTACCTCGACCTTTGACTTCACGTCAGCTGCCAATGTGGCCTGATGGTCAGCACTTTGCGAAATTTGTGAATTCATATTGCGAATACTGTCCACGGCATTTGAAATGTTTACCAGAGACTCAGCTGCACCATTAACCTGCTCAACTGCATTTTGTGCAATATCATGACCGCCAGCCATACTGGACACAGCCGACTGTGCCGCTTGTTGTAGTTTCTGGATCATGGTTTCAATTTCCTGGGTCGACTCATGGGTACGGCTTGCCAATGAGCGCACTTCATCCGCTACAACCGCAAAGCCACGACCCTGCTCACCGGCGCGGGCCGCTTCAATCGCAGCATTCAGTGCCAGCAGGTTAGTCTGTTCGGCAACTCCCTTAATCACATCCAGAATGGCGCCAATACTGTCACTATCATTGGCAAGCTCCTGAATCACATTAGAGGATTCCTCCACCTGGCCTGCCAGGTTGTTTATCGCTGAAGTCGCATTACTTAAGATCGTGACGCTCTCCTTGGCGCTGGAGTCTGCATTGGTTGCCGCACTGGTCGCCTCATTGGCATTGTTTGTGACAGATTGTGCGGCAGCCAGCATATCATCCAGGGCCTTATTTAATTCTTCACTTTCCGATTTCTGATGGGTAACACCCTGATTGGTCAGCGCTACAGCATTTGAAACATTGTCGGCTTTTTCGCTCACTTTTGTTGCAAACTCTTTAAGCAGGACTTCAATCTGCTCGCTATTGGAGTTACCACCACTCAACAAAAACTCAAACAGTGTGGTATCTGTTACCGTTTGAGGAAGTAATCCTTTATCCTGATACATGTATATCAGTTGCTTGCGCTGTCGATACCAGGCTGACGTGGCCCACCAGATGCCAACCAGGAGGATAACCAGGCTGCCAGCTATAGAGGCGTAGTGTTGATATGGAGATAATGCCGTACCAAATACATCTATGAGCGCAAAGGTCAGAATCGCCACGAAACTGGCCAAAATCAACTTGATACGCAAATCATTTGCTCGTACAAATAACGCAGAAATCTTTGAAATCATAGGCCTGATACCCAAATATAATTATTAGTTAGCGTCCACTTTTCATATATCGTCACAGATAAGGTCACACTTTAGACAGATGTGGCAAACAATATAGGGTTATTACCTATCCATTAGGAAATGTTAATATTGCAGGTCCAGGCCTTTTAGGAGAAAAGAATGCATTACGATTTAATTGCAATCGGAGCAGGCAGTGGTGGCCTCTCTGCAGCTGAGCGAGCGGCAGAGTATGGAGCCAAGACTGCCGTCATTGAAAATAAAAAACTGGGCGGGACCTGTGTCAATGTTGGCTGCGTGCCCAAGAAAGTCATGTGGTTTGGTGCCCACCTGGCTGACAGCCTGAAAGACATGCCGGCTTACGGACTGGACGTTAATCTAAAGGCCTTTGACTGGTCAAAGCTGGTCGAGTCCCGTGAAAAATATATCAAAGGTATCAATGACTGGTATGTAAATTATCTCAAGGACAGTAACATTGATCATATCCAGGGCTTTGCTTCCTTCGTCGACGCCAACACATTGAAGGTTGGCGACCAGACATATACTGCAGATCATATTGTCATTGCCCCTGGTGGTTATCCCAGTGTTCCTGCTATCCCGGGTGCTGAACTCGGCATCACGTCGGACGGTTTCTTTGAACTGACATCGCAACCCCAACGTGTTGTGGTTGTCGGGGCAGGTTATATAGCTGTCGAACTTGCCGGTGTGCTCAATAGCCTGGGCAGTGAAGTCAGTATGTTACTGCGCCGTGACCATTTTCTTGGCAGTTTCGATGCCTTATTGCGCGATACCTTAATGGAAGAAATGAGTGATGCCGGCGTAAGTTTGATGACCCGTATCAATGTCAAATCTGTTGAACAACAGGCCG